>JAGBTL010000115.1 GCA_017631355.1 Clostridia bacterium | reverse complement strand
TTGTGTAAACGTCCTCAAGCAGATGGCTGAATGGCATATTTCTTACGCCGCCTGTCTGACGGGTGTTGTCAAGCTCTCTCGCAAGAGCGTTTGTCTGTGCGTAGAATTCGTCACAGTCAAGTCCCTCGTTAACGCGGACACCCCAAAGAATAACAGATGGGTGGTTTCTGTCGCGGAGCACCATTCTGCGAACGTTGTCAAGGCAGATGTCGCGCCATTCACCCTCGCCAAGGTACTGCCATGAGGGCATCTCGGTGAATACAAGAAGACCGATTTCATCACAGCGGTCCAGGAAGTGAACGCTGTTGGGATAGTGAGAGGTTCTTACAAGGTTAACACCAAGCTCATATTTGAGAAGGTCAGCGTCTGCCTTCTGAACGCTTGCAGGCATAGCATAGCCAACGTAGGGGTAGCTCTGGTGTCTGTTAAGACCGCGGATTTTGATTTTTTTGCCGTTGAGGTAGAAGCCGTCCTTCATAAAACGGCACTCTCTGAAGCCGAAGCGTACTGTGATTTCATCGGAATCGTTGAGCTTAACTGTAAGAGTGTAAAGGTTGGGCTCCTCAATGTCCCACAATTTAATATTATCAACAGACCATTTGGCATTTATAACTCTGCCCTTGAAATCGGTTGATTTTTCGCCGATTTTCTTGTCACCATCATAAAGTGCGAAGGTAAGTGTACCCTCAGTGCTTTCTGAAAGGGTAACGTCAATATCCATTACCTTTTTGGGGTGCAGAACGTTAAGTGTGCGAACAAATGCGTTGTCAATGTAAACGTCTGCAACCTCCTCAAGCCATACCTCGCGGTAAATACCACCGTAAACAAGATAGTCAACCACGTTGCCGAAGGGTGGAATCTCGTTGCGCTCGGTTGAATCAAGCTCAACTACAAGCAGATTGTCCTTTGCCTTTACCTTGTCGGTAACGTCAAAGGTGAATGCATTGTATGCGCCCTTGTACTCACCGATAAAGTCACCATTAAGGTAAACCCTTGAATACACAGCGGCACCCTCAAAGTGGAGGATATAGCGCATATTTTTATTCTTTTTAACGTCAAAGCGCTTACGATAGCAGCTTATGAACTGATATGATTTTTCGTCAAAATAGTTAAGGGGCAGCTCCTTGTTGGCGTGGGGAATGTCAACAGTCTGGAATTTACTGTCGTCATAGTCCTTTTCAACCATTTCTGCCTTGAATGTGGGGTTGTACTTCCAATTGAAGTTAAGAGGATATTTATTTCTCATTTGTAACACCCTTTCGAATTTGCTTATTATTTCTATTCTATACTATTATAATAAGTATGTCAATAAAGCGGCTTTGTCATTGGCAACTTTTTCTTCAATAACTGCATTTAACAAACGGTTGAGAGCCTCGCCAACGTTTTCGCCTGTTATTCCCTGTGCAATAAGGTCGTTGCCGTTGACTGCAAGCTGACCTATGGTGCAGCATTCGTTGTTCTGCTCAATTTCACCGAGCCATCTGAGGGTCTGTGCAGTGCCCTCGCTTATGTCCCGATAGCTTTCGCTCAAAGCACCTCGGTCACTCTTTTTAATTACAAGCAGGGTGCGGATATCATCGGGCGTTTTTGCTTTAAGGTGGTGCTTAAGCTCCGCCTTGCTTTCCACAGGCTCAAAGTCGTGATAGCCCACAAGGAAGGAAACTCTGTTAATTGTCTTTTTATCAAATTTGAGCCTTGTGAGAATTTCACGAGCCATTTCTCCGCCAACAGTTGCGTGATTTTTAAAGGTGCTGTCACCTTTCTCGTTTAATTTGTGGGTGGGTACCTTGCCAAGGTCGTGCAAAAGCATAGTGAGTCGCAGAATTCTGTCAGGTGGAATTGTGTCAACGGTGTGGCAGATGTGCTCCCAAACGTCATAGGCGTGCTTTTTTCCGTATTGTGTGAAATTCACAGCAGGGGCAATTTCGGGGATAATGACGGAAAGCACGTCAGGATATTGCATAAGCACGTTAAAGGCGTTTTTGCCACAAACGAGCTTTGTCAGCTCAACGTTAAGCCTTTCGGCTGAAATGTTATTGAGAAGCTCTTTGTTGCGGTGAATTGCAGCGGCAGTTTCACCCTCAATTTCAAAGCCGAGAGTTGCGGCAAAGCGCAGAGCTCGCATAATGCGCAGGCCGTCCTCGTTGAAGCGCTTGTCAGGGTCGCCTACGGTTTTTATTATACTATTATATATATGGTCTTGTCCGTTGTAGTAATCCACAATTCCCGTGTCGTGATTATAGGCAATCGCGTTGACGGTAAAGTCCCTTCGTGCAAGGTCATCCTTAAGTCTGCCTGTGAAGGTCACCTCACCGGGGTGGCGGTTGTCCTCATATTCTCCGTCAATGCGGTACGTGGTTATTTCAAAGGGCTTTTTGTCAATGATAATGGTAACGGTGCCGTGCTTTATGCCTGTTTCAATTATTCTGTAAGCCTTAAAAAGTGCGGCGGTTTCGTTGGGTGTGGCATTTGTTGTAATGTCCCAGTCACCGGGCTCAAGCCCCATAAGGCAGTCCCTGACCGCACCGCCTACGCAGAATGCCTCGTAGCCGGCAGCTTTAAAGGTGTTCAGTATAAGAGAAACCTCTGATGGCAGGTTGATTGTCATAAAAACACTCCTGTGATAGTTATAGCTATATTATGGGCTTTTTAAGGTTTTATGTCAACAAAATAATTACAAATTGAGATTATTAGGCCTTTTTGTGCACTATTAAAGGTTACAGTTTGTAATTTCTGCAATTTTTACAAAAGTAATGGTAGTTTTTTTGGCGGTATGGCAATAATTTCCACAAAAATTCGGTTTGCGTTGTTTTTTGGTGTTGAAAAGTTTGTGGAAAGTAACCAAAAACAGCATTTTTGAAAATTTGACTTTTTGTGCTCAATGAGTATAATACAAATTGCCATAGGATAACTGCGGCATTTTTGTTGGCAGTATTGTGCTGAACTCTGGCAATTCGGCACGCTATTGTTGATAAATATGCCTACAACGGCAGTGCACGGATTCATCCAATGGGTGAGTAAAATCGGTGTATTGCTTGTCTAAGGAGAAACTTTTATCATGACATTTTTAAATAAGGGCGAAAAGGCAGTCTCTGCACGCCTCAAGAGAGTTATTCTCTTGGTAATGGCAGCAGTGTTCTTTATGTCAGCGACAGCCTTCGCCACACCGCCTGTAATGTATAACGTTACAATTTACGACGGTGACAACGCTGTTTCAATCATGACAGCCGAAACAGACGCTCAGCAGATTCTCGTTAACGAGGGCATTACTGTGAGCGAGGCATACGGTGATACAGTCAGCTTTGTGAATTTCACAGGCAAGGATGGCAGCGCTATTATTATCAGACGTGGCGTTAAGGTTACAATCCAGAGCTTTGACGGCACAACACATACCGTGCACACATCAGGTACAGTAGCAGATGCTCTTAAGGCAGCAGGTGTTTCACTCACAAAGGGTACAGCACTTAACTACGCTTCAACCGAGCTTCTCACAGACGGTATGATTATTGAGATTTATGACATCTATGATGTTACCTTCAAGGTTGACGGCAAGACCGTGACCAAATCAGTTTCAGGCGATACTGTTGCCGATGCTCTTCAGCTTGCAGGAATCAAGCTTGGCGAGCAGGATTACACAGAGCCTGCACTTGATACAGTTCTCAAGGACGGTATTGAGGTTGAGGTTTTCCGCGTAAAGGTGGAAAAGCGTACTGAAAAAGAGGATGTTGATTACGGCACAAAGTCAATCAACACCGACACACTCTACAAGGGTGAAACAAAGGTTATTACAAAGGGCGTTAAGGGCGCAAAGGCCGTTGAATATGAGGATCGCTTCGTTAACGGTGAGCTCGTAGAGTCAAAGGTTATTGCAGAGAACGTTCTTGTTCAGCCCTCAGATGAGATTGTTCAGGTTGGCACAAAGGAGAAGGCACTTGCTCCCTCCTCAGCTAACAAGGAAACAATCAAAAATGCACAGACTGCAACAGCTCCTGTTTATGCAACAGAGCTTCCTATCGGCACACCTATCAGTGAGCTTAAGGTTCCCTCATACGTTACAATCGGTTCAAATGGTCTTCCCACAAGCTACAAAAAGGTAATCAATGCGAAGGCTACCGCGTATAGTGAGCCCGGCGGACTTACTTCAACAGGTGCACGTGCACAGAACGGCTACATTGCCGTTGACCCCAAGGAAATCCCCTACGGTACAGAGATGTACATTGTTTCTGCAGACGGTAAATACGTTTACGGCTATTGCATAGCTGCAGATACAGGCGGATTTATCCACAGCGTTGATAACACAGTTGACCTCCACATGAACACTGAAGAGCAGTGCAGAAAATGGGGCAGACGTGATATCGTTATCTATTTCTTATAATTAAAGAAAGCGTAAACCCGACAACGTTGGTTGTCGGGTTTCTTTTTTATTTGTTTAATTTTATACAGGCTGTAACACAGCGTATTTCGGCTGCGCCCTTGAAAAGCAAAATTTTTGCGCTTTCGTTCAGGGTGGAGCCTGTTGTTTTCAGGTCGTCGCAAAGCAATATTCGCATATGTTCAATGCTGCAGGGGGCTTCGGCGTTGTAGGACAACGCTCCTGCAAGGTTGCCTGTGCGCAGGTGGGCAGGCAACGAGTGCTGCGGTGCAGTATGAAAATCCTTTTTAACAAGCTCGTAGCAGGGCAAATCTAATTTCCGTGCAACCATTTTTGCTAAGCGCTCCGCCTGATTATAGCCGCGCCTTTTAACGTCGGTTTTGTGCGCGGGTACAAAGGTTACGCAGTCAAAATCGTAGCCTGAATAACGCTTTTTCACACATTCTGCCATTTCGGCTGCAAGGCTCTCGGTTATAGTCAGGTCGTTTTTGTACTTCATCAGAAAAATTGCCTTCTGCGGACCGCCCTCGTAAACGAAGGGGGCACAGGAGCTCATATAGAAGGGTGCACTTCTGCAGACACAGGCCTTTTTAGGCGCACCGCATTTCTCGCAGACGTCACCCTCAATGCGGAAGGTGCCATCCTCACAGGCGCCGCAAAGGCTTTTTCTTACGTCGCACACGTCACCGCAGATAGTACACCTTCGGGTAAATATGAGGTTTTTGAAATTATTATAAGCTTCTTGGATTTTCATAATCAGTTTTCTTTAAGAAAATGTGTAAGTGCAGAGTAACGACGGGATTTTTTGTCGTTCTGGGTCATCTGATATATCAGCTCGCCCGAGCCAACGGAAACAAGCAGATCGCGTGCTCGTGTAACTGCGGTATAAAGCAGGTTTCTGTATGCAAGGTTGGGAACAACGCCTGAAACAGGGAGCACAACTGCCTTGAACTCGCTGCCCTGACTTTTGTGCACAGTTATAGCGTAGGCAAGCTCAAGCTCACTCAGATATTCACCGGGAATGATTGCGGCTCTGCCGTCAAAATCAACGGTCACAACACCCGATTGAGTGTTAATGCTTGTGAGCGTGCCGATATCACCGTTGAATATGCCTGTTCCCTTTTCCTTGGGGGAGCTCCATTCAATATTGTAATTGTTTCGCACCTGCATAACCTTGTCGCCCTGTCGGAAAAGTCTGCCTGCAACAATAAGCTCGCTTTTTCCCTTGTCGGCAGGGTTAAGGGCGTTTTGCAACAGTCTGTTAAGGTTTTGTGTGCCTGCCTCGCCCTTTTTGGAGGGGCAGATGACCTGAATATCCGTTATGGGGTCCCAGCCGTATGCGTTGGGCAAGCGCTGTGAGCACAGCTCTGTAACGGTTTGTGCTGTAAGTGCGGGTGCAGGTCTTTCAAGGTGGAAATAGTCCTTGCCGTCGTTGGTCAGGTCGGGGTTTTCACCTGCCACAATTTTGTGGGCTGTGGTTATAATTTTGCTTTCCATAGCCTGACGGAACACCTGTGTAAGGCGCACAACAGGGAGCATTTCAGATTCTATTAAATCCTGCAGAACGTTTCCTGCGCCAACAGGGGGGAGCTGGTCGCTGTCGCCCACAAGGATAAGACGGCAGCCCAAGGGGAGGGCGTCAAGTAGATTTGCAAACAGGTGTATGTCAATCATTGACAGCTCGTCAAGAATAAGTGCGCTGCAGTCAAGAGGATTCTGTATGTTGCGTCTGAAAACAGGGCGGTCATCCTCGTCCCATTCAA
The DNA here is from genome assembly GCA_017631355.1 of Clostridia bacterium. GTDB lineage: Bacteria > Bacillota > Clostridia > Oscillospirales > Acutalibacteraceae > DTU089. The sequence continues at coordinate 7,811 of JAGBTL010000115.1, read as the reverse complement.
CCTCAAGCAGACGATGTATGGTTTTTGCCTCCATACCCGTAACCTCGCTCATTCTTTTTGCGGCTCTGCCTGTGGGCGCAGCAAGTGCAATGTCAAGATGTTGCTTTTCAAAAATATCAATAATACCCTTTATGGCGGTGGTTTTACCTGTACCGGGACCGCCTGTCAGCACCAAAAGACCCTTTTTTGCCGCAGTTGCAATGGCAATGCGCTGCTGGTCCTCGTATTTTATGCCGATTTTCTGTTCAATGCGGTCAATCCACTCTGCAAGCTGTGGTGCACCGGGTGGGGGAAACCCTGCAACAATGTTAATCCTCTCGGCAATTTTCTTTTCAGCAAGGTATGCCGAGGGGAGAAAAACAAATTCTTTTTTGTCAAGTGTTGCGCGTTTTAACTGACCGATGTTGATGAGCTTGTCAATTGCTATATCAATTTCATCCTGAGTAACCTCCAGCAAATCAGCAGAGGGCTTAAGCAGCTTTTCACGGGGGATGCAGGTGTGACCGCGGTTTGTGGAGTTGTAGCGGCACACGTGGAGAATACCCTCGCGGATTCTGAAATCAGGCAGGGGCTTTTTGGGTAGCCTTTGTTCAATGCTCTCGGCACGCTCAAAGCTTATGCCAAGACCCATTGAACAAAGCATATATGGGTTTTCTTCGATTTTTTCTACGGCGTTTATGCCTATTCTTTTGAAAATGCGAACACACTCTGAGGGTGAAAAGCCGTATTTTTCAAGACCAAGCATAACTGTTCGCATGGCATATTGCTTTTTGAATTCCTCACCCATGGCTTCTGCCTGCTCCCGAGAGATTCCCTTAAGTGCTGCAAGTCTTTCGGGCTCGTTTTCAAGCACGTCAAGGGTGTCCTCGCCGAAGTGCTCAACAATTGTCATAGCCTTTTTGGGTCCGATACCTCTGATGACACCGCTTGCAAGATATTTGTAGATCTGTTCAGTTGTTTCCGGCATACAGCGAGTAAAGCCGGTAGCCTTAAACTGCCTGCCGAATGAGGGGTGTGTTGTGTAGGTACCCGTAAGGGTTACCGTTTCGCCTGCGGAAACGCCTGGTAAAACGCCTACAACAGTCAGAAGCTCGTTTTCAAGTGCAAGGTCAAGGACCGTAAATCCGTTTGCCTCGTTCTGAAAAGTGACCTCCTCGACTATACCTGTTATTTTTTCTTCGTTGAAATCCATAGTGTCACCTGAAGGGGAATTTGATACCTGTTATTCTACCATATTATCAAAATAAATGGTATATTTTTGGTACATATTTTTGAAATAAAAAATTGAAATGGACATTGGTATATGATAAAATATATTTGTAAAAATTTGGTCTTGGAGGAATAACCATGAAGTATATTCTTGACAAAGAAAATCATTATGATTTTAAAAAGGTAGAGGCAGGCAGACTTGCCCCCAGAGCCTATGCCATTCCTCACTCAAAAAGAAAGGATGCCATTAAGGCGGACTACAAAACAGAGCGCTACAACAGCGACCTTGTGCGCATTCTGTCAGGTGAGTGGGAGTTTAAATATTATAAGAAAAAATCAGCATTACCTGCCACACTTGACACCTCAAGAGTCAAGTTTGACAAGGTGAATATTCCTTCAACATGGCAGCGCACAGGCTACGAGCCCCCTGTTTACCTTAACACTCCCTATGGCTTTGACGGCAGAGTGTTTGGTCTTGAATGGGGCAAGGGTGTAAAGCCCCCCGTGCTTCCCGATGATTTTTCATGCGGCGTTTATCGCAAATTTATTGACATCAACGATCTTAACAAGACGTATATTCTCACCTTCCTTGGTGTGTCACCCTGCATTGATTTGTACGTAAACGGTATTTTTGTGGGCTATGGCGAGGCCTCTCACAACTCCTATGAATTTGACGTTACCGAATACGTAAAAGAGGGCGCAAACGAGGTTGTTGCAGTTGTTTTCAAATGGTGCACAGGCTCATATCTTGAGGCTCAGGATATGTTCAGAGAGAACGGTATCTTCCGTGATGTGCTCCTTTATGAATATGACAAATGCTACATTAACGATTTTCAGGCTATCCCTGCAAAGAACGGCAAAAAATATGACCTTAACATCAATGCAGAGGTTATGGGTGCATATAAGAACAGCACCGTAAAGGCAACTCTTTACGACGGCAAGGAGGTTGTTGCAGAGGCATCAGCAGATGCATCAAAAAAGACTTCAATTTCCTTCAAAAAGCTCAGCGTTGAGGAGTGGAGTGCAGAAATTCCCCGCCTTTATGAGCTTGTAATAACTCTTTACAACGGCAAAAAAGAGGCAATGACAATTCGTCAGTACGTTGGCTTTAAGAACATTGTGATTGAGGGTACAACCTTCTACTTCAACGGCAAAAAGATTAAGCTTAAGGGCGTTAACCATCACGACACCCACGAAACAAAGGGCTATTGCGAGGATTTCCTTGATCTTGAAAAAGACGTTCGTCTTATGAAGGAATTTAATGTTAACTGTGTAAGAACATCGCATTATCCCCCCGATCCCTTCTTCCTTGAGCTTTGCGACCACTACGGTCTTTACGTTGTTGACGAGGCGGATATTGAAACACACGGTCTTTGGAACCTTGATTGCCCCGAGGACCTTATCAGCCACGACCTTAAGTGGGCACCCCGCTATATGGACAGAGTCCGCAGAATGTATTTCCGCGACAGAACTCATACGTCAATCATTATGTGGAGCCTTGGCAACGAATCAAAGGGTCACAAGTGCCACGACAAGTGCTACAAGATGCTTAAGGACCTTGGTACAGAGGTTCCCGTGCATTATGAGGGCGTAACACACACCAAGCGTCAACACTACGACGTATATTCACAGATGTACACACATCAGGATGATATGAAGGAAATTGCACGTCGCAAGCACGGCAAATCCTTTAACGAGGTACCCTTCTATCTTTGCGAATATTGCCACGCAATGGGTGTTGGCCCCGGTGCACTTGAGGAATATATGCAGATATTCTACTCTGACGACATCTTTATGGGTGGCTGTATCTGGGAGTGGGCAGACCATTCCGTGCGCCATCAGAACGACGGCTTCCCCTATGAGTACACCTACGGTGGTGACCACGGCGAGGCATTGCACGACGAGTGCTTCTGTGTTGACGGTCTTTTCTATCCTGACCGCACACCTCACACAGGTGCTTACAATATGAAGGTTGTTTACAGACCCTTGAGAGCAACAAAGCTTTCGGGCAACAAGCTTACCATTCTTAACACAAACCGCTTCAAAGCATCTGATGATATTGAGGTTTACTGGGATTATCAGGTAAACGGCGAGTCAGTAAAATGCGGCAGCTTTATGACTGCCATTGCTCCTGAAAAGGAAGCAACCTACAAGCTTGATTTACCCAAGGTTGATTACGATAAAAACACATATCTTAACCTTACCTACCTTCAGGGTGATTTTGAGGTTGCAACCGAGCAGCTTACACTTTCCGAGGCACAGTTTATTATGCCCTCACTTGAAATGGGCAAAATCACAATGTCCTCTGACGGTGAAAAAATCACGGTTAAATATCCCGACGGTGCAATTGAATTCTCCGAGGAAACAGGCGAGGTGCTTTCATACAAGGCAAACGGTGTTTCCGTGCTTAACAAGGCTCCCGTATCACACAAGGGCTTCCTTCTCAACTTCTGCCGTGCATATATTGACAACGACAGACGTGTCCGCGAAAGCTGGGAGGAGCAAGGCATTTACAACCCGAGAATTGTTCTTGAGGATTTAAGTGCCGAGGTTAAGTCAGGCGTGGCATCTGTCAGCGAGTACGTGACAGTTTACGGCAAGGAAAAGCCCGTCTTCAATGCAAATATTCTCTACATCATCGGTGCAAACGGTATTCTTGATATTGAGGTTGCAGTAGCTCCTGTTGAGGACGGCGAGATTGTTGAGGATATGGCACGTGCCGGCATTACCTTTGAGGCTGATAAGAGGTTCTCTGCTATTGAGTACTTCGGCAGAGGTGAAAAGGAAAACTACAACGACTTCAACGCTCACGCACCTGTTGGTCTTTACAAGTCAACCGTTGCTGAGGAGCACGAGCCTTATATCAGACCTCAGGACAACTCAAACCATTCAGACGTTTCATACCTTAAGCTTATGAGCGATAAGGGTGAGGAAATCCTTATTTACTCTGACAAAAAGTTCAACTTCAACGTTCATAACTATACTCAGGAAACACTCCGTAAGGCAGAGCACAGAGAGGAGCTTTGTGACGAAAAGACAACCTTCGTTACCCTTGACGGCTACACAAGAGGTACAGGTACAGGCAGCTGCGGTCCCAAAACTCTGCCCGAATACACAATTGATACCTCAAAGGAGCTTACCTTTAATTTCGTAATCGTTCCTCAGAAGAAAGGATAAGACAAATGGGTCTTGCTTACAGCTTTATCAGCTTTTCTGATAAAAAATTCAAAGATATAATCGCACTCCGTCGTGAAGCTTTTTGCGACGGAGCAGGCGAAAAGCCTGCCTTTGCCAGGGATGAACGCGACAATGGGGCAAGGCACGTGATTTATACCATCAAGGATACTGTTGTGGGCTGTGCGAGTATGGCTGATAACGGTGACGGTGAATATGAAATTTACAAGGCTGCAGTAGGGGCGCATTTCCGCAAATTCGGCATTGGCAGAAAAATGGTGGAGCTCCTTAAGGCAGAGGCGGCTGAACGCAATGCAAGGGCCGTTGTTGCCATTTGTCGCACAGATGCTCTCGGCTTTGTTGAAAAGTGCGGCATACCAAAGTGCGGTGTGCCTGTTGATGGCTACGTAAGGTGCGAGAAAAGCCTTGCCTTTAATGGTGCGAGTTGGGTTGGCTTTGACGGTGAATACCACGCGGTAATTGCCCGCTGTGATTTTGTGGCAGAAAAAAAGGCTCCCACAGAGCTTGTTGTCAGCGGACTTGGCTATTGTGACGTTTACATTAACGGCAAGCCTGTAAGCGACAGAGTGCTTGCCCCTGCTTGGACAAACTACGTTAAGGCAGATACCCACACAATGGAATACCCCATTTTTGATACAATGACAAACAGAATTCTTTATGAAAGAATTGACGTGTCAAGGCTCATCAAAAAGGGCAAAAACACTATTGTTTTCCACATTGGCGGTGGTTGGTTCACTCAGCGTGAGTGCATCAACGAGGGTGTCAAGGCCTATGGCGACCTTATGCTTTGCTTCAAGCTTTCACAGGGTGAAAAAATCCTTGCAGTCAGCGACGATAGACTTAAATTCAAAAAGTCCTTTGTTCAGAGGGCAAACATCTACTATGGTGAGGACCACGATGCCCGTGTGGGTAGCTATGACTTCACCGATACCTCGGAGTGTACCGATAACTGGAGCAGGGCAATTGAAATAGCAGAGCCTCTTGCAGTTTTGCAGGAGCAGGACTGCCTGCCCGACAGAATTATCAGAAGACTTAAGCCCAAGTGCATATACAAGCGCGGTGACTATGCCGTATATGACCTTGGTGAAAACGTAACAGGCTATCCTGTCATTGAGTTCAATGAAAAAACCTATATCGGTGATAACTGTACAATCCGCTTTGCCGAGGAGCTTAATGAGGACGGCACATTGGCGTTCCACTCTGCAGGCGGTGAATTCCGTATGCAGAAGGATACCTTCGTTCACGATAACAAGTGCAAGGAATATTACCCACGCTTTACGTGGCACGGTGCACGTTATTTTGACGTGCTGGGCAGGGTAAGCGTTAAGGAATTCCGCGTGAGCCACACGGATATGAAGCCCATTGTAAGGTTCAAGTCATCAAACAAAACCCTTCAATGGATTTTTGATGCTTATATAAGAACACAGCTCAGCAACGTTCACGGCTGCGTGCCCTCGGATTGCCCTCACAGAGAGCGCCTTGGCTACACAGGTGACGGTCAGCTGACTGCCGACGTGGTAATGACCTGCTTTGATGCGGAAAAAATGTATCGCAAATGGATGCAGGACATTGCCGATTGTCAGGATATTTACACAGGCCACGTTCAGCATTCCGCTCCCTTCTATGGCGGCGGTGGCGGACCAGGCGGATGGGGCGGTGCAATTGTTATCGTGCCCTACCTTTTCTACAAGCACTATGGTGACAAGGCTGTTCTTGAAAAATACTATCCCAATATGCTTATGTACCTTGACTATATGCAAAGCCACAGCGATAACGGAATCGTAATGCGTGAGGAGCTTGGTGGTTGGTGCCTTGGTGACTGGTGCTCACCCAAGGACAAAAACCTGATTCCCGAGCCCTTCGTGAATACGTATTTTTACCTTAAGACACTTGCAATGACTATTGAAATTGCAGAGCTTATAGGCAAATCCGCCAAGGATTTAAAGGCTCGTTACAATGCTGTCAAAAAGGTGTTTATGGATAAGTATTACGATAAAAAAACGTCCACCTTCTACGGCTCCGTTGAGGCCTGCGACGCCTACGGCTATGACCTTGGCTTTGGTAATGAAAAGACCCTTGAAGCAATTGTCAATAAGTACGAGGCCCTCGGTCAGTTTGATACGGGCATTTTCGGCACGGACATCCTTCTTCGCACCCTGTGCGAGAACGGTCACAGGGACCTTGCCTTCAGACTGCTCACTAACGAAAAGGAAAATTCCTTCTACAATATGAAAAAGCACGGCGCAACAACTCTTTGGGAAAATTGGGACGGTGCTCACTCCCACAGCCACCCCATGTTTGGCGCAGTTGTAAAATATATTGTGGAATATTTTAATGAAAACTAATGTGAAAAGCTCGGTCACTTGACCGGGCTTTTTGAATTGGGCGTTAGTAATCAGGGGTTGGTGGGTGCTTCGTGCGGTGATTATAAATTGCCGCAGTTTTTAGCTTTGTGTTTAAAATCGGAAGCGTAGCTTCCCCGATAATTCTGCATTTTGAATTCTGCATTCTGCATTTCACACCATTATTGTTTATCTTTACTAAAAAAAACAGCGACAGGATATGGGTTTTTTCTAATAAAACTATGGAAATATTGAAAATATTGTGTTACAATAATCGGTGGTTAAATATACCTAAATAAGAATTATAATTTTTTTGGAGGTAAATTATGAGCAAAAAGTATGTTTATTTATTCTCCGAGGGTAACGCAACAATGCGTGAGCTTCTCGGTGGTAAAGGCGCAAACCTTGCTGAAATGACTCACATCGGTCTTCCTGTTCCTCAGGGCTTCACAATTTCAACAGAAGCTTGTACACAGTACTATGAGGACGGCAGAAAGATCAACGATGCTATCCAGGCAGAGATCATGGAATACATCGACAAGATGGAAGAGGTTGTTGGCAAGAAGTTCGGCGACAAGGAGAATCCTCTCCTCGTATCAGTTCGTTCAGGTGCTCGTGCATCTATGCCCGGTATGATGGATACAATCCTCAACCTTGGTCTTAATGAAGACGTTGTTGCAGTTATGTCTGAAAAGTCAGGCAACGCTCGTTGGGCTTGGGACTGCTACAGAAGATTCATCCAGATGTACTCTGACGTTGTTATGGAAGTTGGTAAGAAGTACTTCGAAGAGCTCATCGACGAAATGAAGGAAGCTAAGGGCGTAACTCAGGACGTTGATCTTACAGCTGAAGACCTCAAGGAGCTTGCAGGTCAGTTCAAGGCTGAATACAAAAACAAAATCGGTAAGGACTTCCCCTCAGATCCCAAGGAGCAGCTTATGGGCGCTGTTGAGGCAGTTTTCCGTTCATGGGACAACCCCCGTGCAAACGTTTACCGTCGTGACAACGATATCCCTTATTCATGGGGTACAGCTGTTAACGTACAGATGATGGCTTTCGGTAACA
>JAGBTL010000114.1 GCA_017631355.1 Clostridia bacterium | reverse complement strand
AGCAGAATGGATGTTGTGTCACCTACAAGTGTTGCAGCACCCTGCAGATTTGATGAAACAGCAATGCAGACGATTGACGGAACAGGTGATATGTTTGTCTTTTTGCAGAAGGCAAGGGCAACGGGTGCTATCATAAGCACGGTTGCAACATTGTCAACGAATGCAGACACGATACCTGCGAACAGAGAAATAACCACAACGACCCATTTCATATTAGGCATTTTGGAAATGAGCAGGTCGGAAAGAAGTTGTGGCATTTTTGATTCAATGAATAAATAAACAGTGCCCATTGTTCCGGCTATCATCATAATGACGTTCCAGTCAATTTCTGTCAGGGCGGTTGCTATGCCGTAAGAATATGTACCTGTTGCAGTAGTGAAAAAATCTGCGCCGAATAAATCAGGCTTAACGGCAGATATTATACCAAGACCCACGAAGATAAGGGCAGATACAGCTACGATGTGCGGACGATACTTCTGAAAAATCATCATCAGAAGATAGGTTATGGCAAATATTACAAGTGCCACAAGGGTGATTTGACTCATTTTGAATACTCCGATTCCGGTGGTAAAAATTGTCTGAAAAAAACCGCCCTTTGTATGACAGGCATACAAGGAACGGTGGAACAGTTTGTTTTATGAAAAATAAAATAAACCTGCAACCTAATAAATAACTCGCTATTGCAAGCTATGCCAGACTCCACCACTTATTTTGGCTGCGAACTAATTATAGAATAGTGCATATAAAATGTCAATAAATGTTATTTTTTAAACAATTTAATTGATTTCGGAGAATGAATTATCTATAATGTGTATTATTACGTGAAATTTAAAAGAGGTTTTTTATGGATAACAACGTACCACAGTGGATGCTTGACAGCACAACAGCTCCCACAGAGCAGAATAAAGAGGTTGACCTGATTGTTGCGGATTTTATCGGCGCGTTCAGGAAATTTGGCTTTAGTCAGCAGCAGATGGGCATTCTTATGACAAGTGCTTTTTTGTTGCCTGCCCAGGAGGTTGAAAAAAGGCTTGATGCAGTTCTTTCCTGCGCTGCGAATGAGGAGGAAGGAAAAAATCTTTGTGCTTACCTTGTGCAGAAGGGGTATCTTTTCGCACAGGATAATGCGGATCCCTGCGAAATTATCGGAATTCTTAAGGGAAAATACGGCAATGAGGCTGCCTTTGAAACAATGCTTACCTTCGGTCAGCTTCTCTCCCTGTGGAAGAGTGCATCTGTTAGAGATGACGAACGCTACGAAAACGAAAAATCCGAGGTGGAGAGAATACTTCACGAGGTGAGCAGCGTTTTCCCCGAAATTAGTTGATTTTTGGTTGAATAGTATAATTTATTCAGGTAAAACAAGACGGTTTAGAAATAAATATACAAAAAAATAAATATTTATGCCCGTATTTTCTTGACTAATGGGTAAGGATTTATTATAATATACGAGATGATGTGTTATTTGTGGTAATAATACACTATCCGTATTGTATGATAATGGTTTTGTTATTTATATATTTTATATTTATTTTTATAGATTTCATCAAAAGAATAACTATTTTTGCTTATATATAGATATTTTAGCACGCGTGGGAACGCCTGTTACAAAACTTTTATTATATGCAGGTTTTCCTGCCAGTTATGACGGATTTCATCATCCGTCATTTTTATTTTTTAATTACTAACTTTTAAAAGAATTTACAGAAAGGAGTTAACATTCAGTGGGTGTTTACATTATTATCGGTGTAATTGCACTTGTTGTTGGTGGTGTTGTTGGCTTTGTTGCCGGCGGTGCACATCGCAAAAAGGTTGCTGAGGCAGCTATCGGCTCTGCCACACAGGAAGCTGCACGAATTGTCAACAACGCAATGACCGAAGCAGAACAGAAGAAAAAAGAATCCATCCTTGAAGCTAAGGATGAAATTCATAAGCTCCGCTCTGAAACAGAGCACGACCTCCGCGAAAGACGTGCTGAGGTTCAGCGTCAGGAGCGCAGAATTACACAGAAGGAAGAAAACCTTGACAAAAAGGTTGAGGCACAGGAAAAAAAGGAGGAGGCACTTGCTCAGAAGATCAAGGCAGTTGAGGAAAAAGAGCAAGAGGTTGAATCACTTAAAAGAAGTCAGCTTGAAATCCTTGAAAGAATTTCAGGCTATTCAAAGGAACAGGCTAAGGACGTGCTCCTTAAGAGCCTTGATGAACAGCTTACTCACGAAAAGGCAACTAAAATCTACGACTATGAGCAGCAGCTCAAGGACGATATGGATAAGCTTGCAGGTGAGGTTATTTCAGGCGCAATTCAGCGCTGTGCTGCCGACCACGCGGCAGAGGCAACAGTTTCTGTTGTTACAATCCCCAGTGATGAAATGAAGGGCCGTATCATCGGCCGTGAGGGTAGAAATATCCGTACAATTGAAACAATTACAGGTGTTGACCTTATTATTGACGACACACCCGAGGCAATCACAGTTTCCTGCTTTGAGCCTGTCCGTCGCGAAATTGCAAGGCTCACTCTTGAAAAGCTTGTTTCAGACGGCAGAATCCACCCCGCAAGAATTGAGGAAATGTACGAAAAATCAAAGCGTGAGGTTGAAAACACCATCCGTCAGACAGGTGAAAAGGCTGTTATTGATGCAGGTGTTAATGGTCTCCACGGTGAGATTGTTAAGCTCCTCGGTAAGCTCAAATACCGTACAAGCTATGGTCAGAACGTTCTTAACCATTCACTTGAGGTTTCTTACCTTGCAGGTCTTATGGCGGCAGAGCTTGGTGCTGACGTGAAGCTTGCAAAGCGTGCAGGCTTGCTGCACGATATCGGTAAGGCCCTTGACCACGAAAAAGAGGGCACACATATCGAGCTTGGTGTTGAGGTTGCTCGCAAGAACAAGGAAAGCGATCAGGTTATCCACGCTATTCAGGCACACCACGGTGACGTTGAGGCAAAAACTGTTATTGCTTGTCTTGTTCAGGCTGCTGATGCTATTTCAGCTGCAAGACCCGGCGCAAGACGTGAGAACATTGAGTCTTACATACAGCGCCTTCAGAAGCTTGAGGAAATTACAACCTCATTTGCAGGCGTTGACAACGCATTTGCAATTCAGGCAGGCCGTGAGGTTCGTATT
>JAGBTL010000113.1 GCA_017631355.1 Clostridia bacterium | reverse complement strand
GAAACGTTATTTCTTGTTTTTCTTAAACCGAAGTTTATTTTCTTAAAAATACCCAATGAAAAAACTCCCTTAAGGAAAAATAATTATAAATTATAAATTATAAAATTAAAATTAAAAATTTATGGGCACTACGTGCCGATTGTGTTGTTTTCGCAAACGTAACGTGTCGCGAAGCCTTACCTCCCTTTCCCAAGGGAGGGGGACCAAAAGCAACGCTTTTGGTGGTGGGTAGTCCTCTTACTCCTTTACATCACCAAGACAGAACAACTACCCAAACACAAATACCAAAAGTCCACATTTGGCTTGAGATTTGGATGAAAGGCGCAGACTTAGGATGCGACGCTGTATGAAGATACTGCGAGCAGACCTAACCCAACAATTCAAACTAAAAACTAATTAATGAATACAGGATTTAGCGTAAGATTGCGTAGAGTTGGCATTTTACGACACCCGACGCGTACAAAGGTACGCGAGTTTGGTGGAGAAAAATGACAAATCTGCGTGATATTACGTTAAATCAAATTTTGATGCCATTTCTGCAGTCTTAAGCTCAAGAAGCTTAGATACACCCTTTTCCTGCATTGTAACACCGTAAAGCATATCTGCCTCCTCCATAGTACCACGGCGGTGTGTAATGAGGATAAACTGTGTGTTATCTGTCATACGGCGAACGTATGATGCATAACGTGCAACGTTAACGTCGTCAAGCGCCGCCTCAACCTCGTCGAAGATACAGAAAGGACAAGGATTGATTTTAAGAATTGAGAACAACAGCGCAATTGCCGAAAGACCCTTTTCACCACCCGAAAGAAGTGAAATGTTCTGAACGTTCTTGCCCGGAGGCTGAACCTTAATATCAATATCGCACTCAAGAACGTCGTTTTCGTCCGTAAGCACAAGTGATGCCTTACCGCCACCAAAGAGCTCGGAGAAGGTCTGTCCGAAGCTGAAGTTGATTTTGTCAAACTGCTCCTTGAACTGAACACCCATTTTTCCTGTAAGCTCGTTGATAAGCTTGATAAGCTCTGCCTTTGATTTTTCAACGTCGCTGACCTGACCGTGCATAAAGCTGTAACGCTCGGAAACCTCTTTGTATTCCTCAATAGCGCTTACGTTCACGTTGCCAAGTCCACGGATTTTGCCCTTAAGCTCGTTAAGGCGCTTCTTTGCCTCGGGAACGTCCTCAATAACAATATTAAGCTCCTCTGCCTCGCGGCGTGTAAGCTCATATTCATCATAGAGCTTGTTGGAAATATCGTCAAATTCCTTCTGCATTGTATCGCGACGCTCTGTAAGACGAGCCTTTTCACCGCCAAGCTTTTCACGCTCCTCGGTCTTTTCGCGCTCAATAATACGGAACTTTGCGCTTTCCTGCTCAAACAGCTCGCGTCGCTGAATTTCAGCGGCAATTTTATCCTTAGAAAGTGCAGACTGTGCTCTGAGACCGCCTGCCTCTGTATTAAGAATTTCAATACGCTGTCTTATCTGCGCATTTCTGTTTTCAATTTCTTCAATTTCGCTATTAAGCTGAGTAAGCTTGTCCTTGTGGCTTGTGCTTCTGTTTTCAAGACGGACAATTTCCTCCTGCTTTGCTTCAATCTCCTTCTGTGCAGTTGCAATTTCAAGAGTAATTTCAGCAGCATCAGAGGTAAGCTTTTCACGCTTTTCACGAAGTGTCTCGCGGTCACCTGTAAGTGATGACAGCTCGCCCTCGGCAGCCTCAAGCTGTGCCTGTAATTCACCAAGCTTTACCTGTGCATCCTCAACACCTGAATTGATGCCGTCAATTCTGCCCTTAAGCTGTTCCTTTTCGGCAAGTGCCTGCTCGCGGGCATTCGTAAGGTTTTCAAGGTTACCGTTCTTAAGTGCAAGCAAGCCCTCAATACGAATTTTTTCCTCACCGAGTGCGGTGATTTCTGCCTTGCAGCCGTCAAGCTCTGCAGTAACTGCGGAACAGCTTTCCTGCTGTGACTTAACGTCCTCAAGAAGTAATGCGAGCTTTTCTGCAAGTGCATCGCACTCACCCTTAAGCCTTTCAAGCTCATTACCACGGCTGAGAATGCCTGCATTCTGAAGCTTTGCACCACCGGTCATTGAGCCGCCTGCGTTTACAACCTGACCGTCAAGAGTAACGATTTTGAACTTGTAGCTGTATTTCTTAGCAATGGCAATTGCTGCATCAAGATCCTCTGCAACAACTGTTCTGCCGAGAAGTGAATTTATAATTTCCTTATACTGAGGGTCATACTCAACAAGGCCCGAGGCAAGATTTATGTAGCCGTAGCAATCATCAAGGCCCTTTTCCTCAAGAACTCTGCCCTTGATTGCAGTAATGGGCAGGAAGGTTGCTCTGCCGGCGTGACTTTCCTTAAGGAAGCCGATAGCCTTTTTAGCATCGTTCTCAGTATCTGTAATAATATTCTGAAGACCTGAAGCCAATGCGGTTTCAATAGCCAATGAATATTTGTCCTTAACGTTAATTACCTGTGAAACAGGTGCGTGGATACCCTTAAGTGTACCGCGACGAACCTCGCGCATAACAGCCTTAACGCTACCCTGATAGCCCTCCATATTCTTTTCAAGATCAGAGAGCATAGCAAGCCTTGATTCCTTAAGGTGCTTTTCATTTTTCAGGGAGTTTTCCTGCTCCTTAAGTCCCTCAAGCTTTTCAAGGCGCTTGGTTGCAAGCAATTCAATGCCTGTAAGTGAGTTGTTAAGCTCCTCGGAGCGTTCAATTACCCTTGCAAGCTCATCCTTAACTCCATCGCGCTCCTTTTCAAGGGCATCGATAACAGGCTGTTGTGCTTCAATTGAATCATCAATAACCTTTATACGGTTTTCAATTTCCTCAACTGATGATGCAGCAGTTGAAACGATAACTCTGTTATCCGCAACCTCAAGAGAAAGCTTTGAAACTGTTTCGGAAAGCTCAACGCTTCGCTGCGCAGACTTGCTGTTTTCATCGCTGAGGTGCTCAAGCTCGCCTGAGAATGACTCAAGTACAGCCTTTTTCTCATCAATAACCTTTGCGAGAGCCTCAATAGCCTCTTTTGCAGAATCAATCTGCTCAGCAATTTCGGTATCGGTATCATTTTCCTCTGTTTTCTCGCGCTCAATACGTGCAATTGTTTCGTTGTTGTGCTCAATTGTGTTTTCCTGAACAGCAACCTGACTTTCAAGCAGGGCTGCCTGCTCCTCAAGCTGAGCAGATGCACGTCTGATTTCATCAATGGCAATGGTGATTTTCTGTGAGTCACCGATAGCATTATCAATCTTGAGCGTTATTTCATCAAGCACCTTGCACACCTCATTGTACTGTGCCTCGGTGATTGTGATTTTCTTTTCATATTCGCGCAGGTCGTTTTTTGTTTTCTCTATTGTGTAGAGCCACAAGCCGATTTCAAGATTTTTCTTCTCCCCTGCATATTCAAGGAATTTCTGTGCCTTTTCGCTCTGCACCTTCAAGGGACCCACACGTGACTCAAGCTCTGTAAGAATATCCCTGAGTCTTAAAAGGTTTTCCTCCGCCTGATTAAGACGACGCATAGCATCTGCACGGCGGTATCTGTAATGAGAAATACCTGCAGCCTCTTCAAGCATATCACGTCGGTCATCCGACTTACCTGAGATAAGTGTTTCAACCTTACCCTGGCTTATCATAGAATAGCCGTCGCGACCAAGACCTGTATCCATAAACAGCTCGTGAATATCACGGAGCCTTGCCTGCTCACCGTTTATTCTGTATTCGCTTTCACCCGAGCGATAGTAACGACGGGTTACCGTAACAAGCTTTTCGGGGTTATTAAGCGCCATATCGGAGTTATCAAGCTTAAGTGTTACCTCGGCAAAGCCAACTGCCCTACGGGCATCGGTACCGCCGAAAATAACGTCCTCCATTTTGGAGCCACGAAGGTTCTTGGTTGACTGCTCACCAAGCACCCAGCGCATAGCGTCGGAGATGTTACTCTTACCGCTACCGTTAGGACCAACAACCGCAGTTATACCCTTGCCAAAGTCAAGAACGGTTTTGTCAGGGAATGATTTGAATCCCTGCATTTCGATGGTTTTGAGATACATATACTCTCTACCTTTCGTTAATTTCTGCTTTAATTCGTAATTTATCTAACGTACTGTCGCCCTTTATGACCACGTTGTAGCCCATTGAGCGTAATTTTTCTTTATTTGCACCCTTCTGCCCCGTCATTTTTGAAATTTCCGAGGGATTTACGTAAAGGGTAACGTTTTTATTGTGGGCATCAAGTGTCTTTAACAGCGCTACTGCGTTTTCATAGTACACAGCAGACTGACACATTTCACCGAATGCAGGATGATATGGTCCTGCAAGATAACCCTCCTCCACGTTGCCGCCTGAATGTAATCCAAGCCGAATTACGGAGATGCTGTTATCATAAAATCTTTTGAGCAGCCTTCCACAAAGGGAAACCGCTTCATCAAGGCTTTGGGGCTCATATTCCCCTGCCTTATAGCACTCGCCAAGGTAGGTGCCCGCAAGAGTGATTGTGGGATAAATGCGGACTGTGTCAGGCTTGAGAGAAATAATATCCTCACAGGTCTGTAATGATTTTTCATACGTATCGCCCAACAGACCTGTCATCATCTGAAGTCCAAGTGAAAAGCCCTGTTTTTTTATAAGGCGTGACGCATTAAAAATATCCTCACGACTGTGACCACGTCTGTTTTTTACAAGCACCTCGGGGTCGGTGCTTTGTGCACCAAGCTCTATTGAGGTTACCCCATACCGCTTAAGCAAACGGAGAACCTCCTCGTCAATGGCATCGGGCCTTGTGGAAATTCTTATACCCGAAAACTGCTTTGCATCAACAAACGGCCTTGTAGCCTCAAGCAAGGACACCATATAGTCCCTTTCAATAGCAGTAAAGCTGCCACCGAAAAATGCAATTTCCGTGCTTTCAGGGTTAATTCCGTCAGCAACCGCCTTTTCAAGTGTGGTTGTTACGTCATCGGGCGTAAGCTCACTTACGGCACCTGAAATGGTTTTCTGGTTACAGAAGGAGCATTGGTGGGGACAACCCATGTGGGGCACAAACAATGAAATATTTGCGTGCTTCATTTTTTAAGATTCAGCAAAGCGTTGCCTGCAGCTGCCTGCTCCGCTTCCTTCTTGCTTTTGCCCTGACCTGTGCCTGCAACCTCTCCGTTAATCTTAACAGCAAAAGAAAACACCTTCTGATGGTCGGGACCTGTTTCGCCCAATTCCTCGTAAACGATTGTGCTGCCTTTAGTTTTCTGAATCTCCTCCTGAAGGAGTGATTTGTTATCCTTAAAGCTTGCCTCGTGCTTGATAGCCTCTGCAATAAAGCCAAGGATATAGGGCTTTACAACCTCAATACCACCGTCAAGATACATTGCGGCAATAACCGCCTCAAAGGCATCTGAAACGATTGAAGGTCTGTTTCTGCCACCTGAATGATCTTCACCCTTACCCATAAAGATGTATTTACCTAAAGAAATCTTTTCGGCAAACTTAAAGAGTGATTTTTCACAAACGGTTGCAGCGCGAAGCTTTGTAAGCTCACCCTCAGGACGAGCCTTGAATTCATTGAAAAGGTACTCGGCAGTTACAAAGCCGAGAACAGAGTCACCAAGGAACTCAAGTCGCTCATTATCGTATTTAAGATTTTTTTCGTTAGCATAGGAGGAGTGTGTAAGTGCCCTCTCCAAAAGCTCTTTGTTTTTGAATTCGTAACCAATTACTTGTTCAAATTCTGAAATACTCATATTTACCTCGGTTTATAAATCTATTGACTTGAAGTATTCCATACTTCTTTCGGCAAGCGCCTGATAGCGCTCCTTTTTATCTCTTATTTTCTCTTCCAAGGGGTCTATTATGCCGAAGGCTGCACCCATTGGCTGAAAATTTTTCACGCTTTCGTCGGATATATACTGTGAAAGCGCACCCATCATTGTGATTTTAGGAAGGAGTATAGGCTCCTCACCAAAAATTCTTCTTGCGGCATTGTAGCCTGCAAGGATACCTGATGATGCAGACTCCATATAGCCTTCCACACCTGAAATCTGACCCGCAAAATAAATGTTGGGGTGCTTTATCATACTGAAATCGTATGACAGAAGTCCGGGTGAGTTAAGGAAGGTGTTGCGGTGCATAACACCATATCGCACAAACTCTGCATTTTTAAGTGCCGGGAACATTGAAAAAACTCTTTTCTGCTCGGGGAACTTAAGGTTTGTCTGAAAGCCTACAAGGTTGTACATTGTGCCATCCTTGTTCTCCTTGCGAAGCTGCAGGTTTGCCCAGGGTCTGTGACCTGTTTTAGGGTTTGTAAGGCCAACAGGCTTAAGGGGTCCGTAGCGCATTGCATCCTGTCCGCGTGAGGCAAGCACCTCAATGGGCATACAGCCCTCGTAAACGTCCTTGCGCTTATCAAAGGAATGAAGCTCTGCACTTTCAGCATTTATAAGAGCCTCATAAAACTCCTCATACTGTGCCTTATCAAGGGGACAGTTAATGTAGTCATCCTCACCACCACGATCATAGCGTGACTGTGTGAAGGCATTTTCCATATCAATGCTTTCAGCGGTAACAATTGGTGCTGCCGCATCATAAAAGGCAAGAAAATCCTTACCGCACAAATCGGCAACGCTTTTTGCAAGGCTGTCCGACATCAATGGTCCTGCCGCTACAATAACGGTAGAATCCGTTGGTATCTCCGTCAGCTCCTCGTGAACAAGGGTAATGTTTTCATCTTCCTCAATAAGCCTTGTTACTTCATCGGAAAAAACATCCCTGTCAACTGCAAGAGCACCGCCTGCAGGAACCTTTGCTATATCCGCTGCCTTAAGACAAACAGAGTCAAATAGCCTCATCTCCGCCTTAAGGAGCCCTGCGGCAGAGCCAAGACGCTCTGCCTTAAGAGAGTTTGAGCAAACAAGCTCTGCAAGCTTGGGGCTTTTGTGTGCAGGTGAAAACTTGTGGGGCTTCATCTCATAAAGTGTGACCCTTATGCCACGCCTTGATAGCTGATGGGCTGCCTCAACACCTGCAAGTCCACCGCCGATAACGACGGCTCTTTTATCATTCATTATCATTCATCCTGTGTTTTCTTTGCATTTTTACGAGGTGCCTTGAATGAATATCCGCACTTCTCGTCGGGGCAGGTCACAAGACCGCCCTTGCCCTTAAAGAGTGATTTGCCGCACTTGGGACAGCTTTCACCTGTGGGCTTATCCCATGTCATAAAGTTACATGTGGGATAGTTGTCGCAGCCGTAGAACTGATAGCCACGTCTTGATTTCTTGCCGATAACCTTACCGCCACATTCGGGACAAACAGCACTTGTTTCCTCAACAAGGGGCTTTGTTGTCTTGCATTCGGGGTAACCGGGACAAGCAAGGAACTTACCGAAGCGACCTGTCTTAACAACCATATTTCTGCCGCACTTTTCGCACTTAACGTCGGTAATATCCTCCTGAAGCTGAATCTTCTGACCCTGCATTTCAGTTTTTGCCTTTGCAAGTGTGCCCTCAAGCTCATCGTAGAACTCGTGGAGCATTTCAATATAGTTGCATTCGCCGCTGTCAATTTCGTCAAGCTTTGATTCCATTGAAGCAGTAAACTTTGTATTAACAATTTTGGGGAAGCGGTCCTTAAGGAGTGAGGTTGTAGCACAACCAAGCTCTGTTGCCTTAAGGAGCTTGCTTTCACGCTTTACGTATTCACGCTTGATGATAGTGCTTACGATTGAAGCGTATGTGCTGGGTCGGCCAACGCCTGTTTCCTCAAGAGTTTTGATAAGTGATGCTTCTGTATAGTGTGCAGGGGGCTGTGTAAAGTGCTGATTACCCTTAAGCTCCTTAAGCTTAAGTGCATCACCTGCTTTGATTTCGGGAATTGCGCTTTCGCTGTCACCGTCATCAACTGCATCCTCATAAAGGGCTGTGAAGCCGTCAAACTTAATTGAATAACCGCTTGCAGAGAAGATGCAATAGCCATCTGTACCAGCCTGCTCTGCCTTGATTTCAACCTTTACCGTATCCTGTACGCAGGGAGCCATAAGGCTTGCAACGTAACGGCACCAGATAAGGTTATAAAGCTTATACTGGTCGTTTGAAAGGCTCTTCTTTGCAATAGCGGGTGTAATTGCTACGTTTGTGGGACGGATTGCCTCGTGACCGTCCTGTGCATTTGCACGTGTTTTGAAGTATCGGGGCTTATCAGGAAGGTACTTGCTACCGTATGCTTCTGTTATGAATGCATTTGCTGCTGCACGTGCCTCCTCAGAGATACGAAGTGAGTCAGTTCTCATATAGGTGATAAGACCTGTTGTGCCGTGACCTTCAATTTCCACACCTTCGTAAAGCTCCTGTGCAAGCTTCATTGTCTTCTGAGCCTGGAAGTTAAGCTTTCTTGAAGCATCCTGCTGCATTGATGAGGTAATAAAGGGTGGTGAGGGCTGCTTCTTACGAGTGCCCTTCTTAACAGAATCTGCTACGTAGTTAGCATTTTCAAGGCGAGCAAGATATTTGTCTGACTGTTCTTTATTGTCAATCTTAACCTTGCCGTTTTCGTCTGCGGTAAGTGCTGCAGAGAAGGTTCTTCTGTTAGAGATAAACTTGGCGTCAATTGACCAATACTCTTCGGGATTAAATTTCGCAATTTCCTCCTCGCGGTCAACAATAAGTCTTACTGCAACGCTCTGTACACGACCAGCAGAAAGTCCGCGACGAATTTTCTGTGAAATAAAGGGACTGAGTCTGTAACCAACAAGTCTGTCAAGAATACGACGAGCCTGCTGCGCATCAACAAGACCCATATCAACAACCTCGGGGCTGCTGATACCGCGCTTAACGCTTGTTTCGTTAATCTCGTTGAATTTAACTCTGTTCTTGCTCTTGAGGTCAAGCTCAAGAATTGTAGCAAGGTGCCATGAAATTGCTTCTCCCTCACGGTCCGGGTCAGTTGCGAGATAAACTGCTTCACTCTTGGAAACCTTATCCTTAAGCTCCTTAACAAGCTTCTCCTTACCCTTGATAATTGCATATTTGGGTGCAAAATCATTTTTCACGTCAACACTGAGCTTTGCTGCAGGCAAATCTCTTACGTGACCCATTGATGCAACAACGTCATAATCCTTACCAAGATATTTTTTAATTGTTTTAGCCTTTGCAGGCGACTCAACAATAACAAGTTTTGACATTTTATTCATCCTTTCCGATAAACGAATTAGATTAACTTATATTTTTTACCACTCGTCAGCTCACAAACTCCATTAAGCTCGAGTTCGGTCAAAGACGAAAGTACAATATTCATTCTAAAACCGGTTGCTCGTACAATATCATCAATATGCATGGGAGCTTCGCTTAATACTTCATAAACAGCCCTTGCTTCGGTTGATACGTTTTCATCAAGCGTTACCCTATGTGGGAGGCTTTCCTCCGACTTGGCGGGTGTCTGCGTAGCAGTCTGCACTCTCTCGGACTTCGCCTTTCTTCGGTATTCCACGTAATCAACCTGTGAAACAGGCTGCTGTGCAATATCCATATTTATGAGATTGCCATATTCCGCCATATATTCACCGAGCACGTCGGCAGCGGAGAAAACAGGCTTTGCACCATTTTGTATCAGGTGGTTGGCACCATCAAAGGAGGTGCGGACTATGTCACCGGGAACGGCGAACACGTCCCTGCCCTGCTCAATAGCGCGCTTGGCAGTTATAAGCGACCCGCTTTTCACGCCTGCCTCAATAACCACAACGCCAAGCGATGCACCTGAAATCAGCCTGTTACGTATTGGAAACGATTGCCTTGTGGGTGTAGCGAAGGGCTGACACTCACTGAACACCGCACCATAGCGGGTAATAGCCCGTCGGAGCGAAGCGTTTTCCCTGAGATAATCACAGGAAAGACCGCAACCGAGAAAAGCCATTGTTCTACCCTTTGCAAGCATTGCACCTGCGTGAGCCTCACTATCAATGCCGAGAGCTCCACCGCTGACTACGGTTGCCCCTGCCTGTGCAAGCCTGAATGACAGCTTTTGTGCAATCTCTATTCCGTATGGACTGGCATCACGCGTGCCCACAATACCGATGGAAACCTCGTCGTTGATAACGTTACAGTCACCCACGCCGTATATTACCAGGGGCATATCAGGAAGCTGCCTGAGCCTTTTAGGATAAAGGACTGAATCGGGTGTAATAACCGAATACCCCTTAGCATTACACTCTCTGAGGATTCTGCCTGTTTCTGATGGGGATGTTCTGCGCAACGCCTCAATCCGCTTTTCTGTAAAAAGACCTGACAAGCGCCATTCATCCGACCCTGCAAGATACAGCCCCTCGGGTGATTCAAAATATGCAAGTATCTCGTCAGTACGTGCACCCGGACCTAACGCGGTCTGGAGCCATACCCAATATTCAACAGGACAAGCACTCATCTCATCATTTCCCAAATCATAATTGATGCTGCGGCAGCAGCGTTAAGGGACTCTGCCCTACCCTTCATGGGAATAGTGACAAGCTTGGTGGCTGCCTCAAGAGTTTCAGCGGTAATGCCGTTACCCTCGTTACCGATGATGGAAACACCGCCACCTGCCATACTCACCTCGGTTATGCTTTCGGCGTTGCTGTCGGGCACACCTGCATAAACAAACATACCCTCGTTGGCAAGTGATTTAAGAAAGCCGGGAAGGTCGTCGGTTTCCACAACGTTAAGTCTGAACACCGAGCCCATTGAAGCCCTCAGGGACTTGGGGTTATATAAATCACAGCCGCCGCTTACAATAACGCCGTCAAGCCCGACAGCCTCGGCAGTCCTGATAACGGCACCGAAGTTAGACGGGTTTGAAACATCTTCTAAGGCTATATATTTCCCATTATATTTTATTTTACCTATATTTGTGTTTTTGTCAAGCATTTTACAAAGGCAAAAAACACCCTGCGTACTCTTTGTATCAGCAAGCTTCTGTGCAACGTCGCCCGAAATTTCAAAGCAACGCTCTGCCTTTTCCGCCACAAGAGATATGTAGCTTCCGTACTTCTCCTGCGCCTCTGCCGTAACGTAAAGCTCCGTTATCTGCACGTCACTCAATGCAGCATCATAGCAAAGCCTTGCACCCTCAACAAGGAACAAGCCCTCGCCCCTTCTGAAGCTTTCCTTTTCTTTGATTCTGACCGCATACTTTATGCGCTCGTTGTTTCTGCTTGTAATCTTTTCCGTAAAAATCACCTTTTGAATGGTTCTGTGCCTTGACAGTAATCAAAGCCTAATAAAACATCTAACGCCCGTTCTTGCGAACGGGCGTACTGATTGATTATTAAAGGGCAGCCTTTGCCTTTTCAACAAGTGCTGCGAAGCCTTCGGGATCAGCGATAGCAATCTCTGAAAGCATCTTTCTGTTAAGCTCGATACCAGCCTTCTTAAGACCATTGATGAATGTTGAGTAGTTGATGCCATTCATCTTGCAAGCAGCTGAGATTCTTGTAATCCAAAGACGACGGAAATCTCTCTTCTTCTGCTTACGGCCAATGTAAGCGTAGTTGCCGCTCTTCATTACAGCCTGTTTAGCTGTCTTGAAAAGCTTGCTCTTTGAACCATAGTAGCCCTTAGCGAGCTTGAGAACTTTATTTCTTCTTTTGCGAGTCATGATCGCGCCTTTTATACGTGCCATTGTAAGTTACCTCCGTGATTAATTATTTGTAAGGAACAAGACGTTTGATCTGCTTCTGATTTGTAACGTCTGCAACATTTGTTTTACGAAGACCTCTTTTACGCTTTGTTGTCTTCTTTGTAAGGATGTGTGACTTGTTTGCATGTGCACGGATAGCCTTACCGTTCTTTGAGATTTTGAAACGCTTTTTAGCACCTGAATGTGTTTTAATCTTAGGCATAATAAATCCTCCTTAATTTTGCAATTACTTTGATGCCTTTGGTACAAGGAACATAAGCATCTGACGACCTTCAAGCTTTGCAGCCTTTTCTACCTGACCGTTTTCGGTACAAGCCTCTGCAAAACGCTGCATAATAACGAGACCGTTATCTGTGTGAGCCATCTCTCTGCCTCTGAAGCGAATGGATACTTTAACCTTATTGCCATCACGCAAGAATTTTAAAGCATGGTTAACCTTTGTGTTAAAGTCGCCTGTATCAATGTTCATGGAAAGACGAATTTCCTTGATTTCCATAACCTTCTGATTCTTTTTGGCTTCCTTCTCACGCTTTGCCTGCTCGAAACGGAACTTACCATAGTCCATAATCTTGCAAACGGGCGGATTAGCGCCGGGTGCGATCTTAACAAGATCAAGGTTGCTTTTTTCTGCAAGAGCGAGTGCCTCTTTTGCGGACATAATGCCTATCTGGCCACCGTCTGCAGAAATAACTCTGACTTCTTTATCTCTGATTTCCTCATTGATCTGATTTTCCTTGCTGATACCTAAGCACCTCCTGAAAAAATTAAAAGCCTGAACGAAAAATTCCGTTCAAGCCAAATTGACGCAACTACTGCGTTAAACTCTGAGCTATTGACCAAACAATACTTCTCGCTTGGTGAGAACGGAACAGTTCTGCTTTATTGCTCAAATATAATAACAGTTCAACACCGATTTGTCAAGCATTATTTTAAAAAAGATTAAATGCAGGGCGTTTTACCGCCCTGCACGTAAAATTATTCCTCGGAGCCTTCGTCCACAGGCTCGTCGTTTCCGCTGTCCCCTGTCTCTTCATTTTCATCAGCAGACTCAGTCTGCTTTTCTGTGGTTGAATTTTCAGGGCGTCTTGCGGTTGTTTCCTCCTGGGTTGTTTCCATTGGAGCGTAATAGTAAAGGATGATTGTATCCTTTGCTGAAAGTCTGCCGTCGCCTGAAATCTCTGCCCAGTCGCCTGTTTCCGGATCCTCATAGGCTATGCGGTAAACTCTGTTTTCCTCCTTGGAGGTTGAAGCCTTCTTTGCCGCTTCCTTTTTAATCTTTTTGAAGCCTAAATCCTTAAGCTCCTGCTCGGCATCCTCAATATACTCACCCTCAAGCTCAGGCACCGCAATGCCGTTGCTTATTGTGAGCTTAATTGTGATGAGCTCCTCAGAGGTAACCTCTCTGCCGGCTACCTTATCCTGTGAAATAACTACACCGCGTTCCTCTGTGCTGTCCTCATATTCTGTCTTGAATATGAAAATGCCCTTGTACTCCTCATCATTCTTGATGTCGTCATACTTTTCGCCGTAGAAATCCGGAATACGGATAGAAATAATATCTGTAACCTCTTCTGTTTCAAGGCCGGTGCTGTCATCAACAAGCTCTGAAATTTCGTTTGTTGAAAGGTCTGTTTCATCACCCTTACCGGAACCGAAGCCTGCAAGCACAGTAATAAGGATTGCGATAAAAAGAACCGCGCTTATTACAAGGACTGCAATTGTGCTCTTCTTTACAGGCTGAGGCTTGCTCTGATATTCCTCAAACTCCTCGTCAACCTCATCAAAGGGCTCGGGAGTTGACATTGATTCAGAATAAATATCCTCAAGTGATGCATAGGCTGATGAATATGCCTCTGCTGCCGTGCCTGCTGCTGCAGGTGATGCAGAAACCTCATCCCTGAGCTGCTCTGCTGTTGCAGTTCTGTCCTGAGGAAGAATCTGCAATGCATTAACGAGAGCGTTTATAACGTAAGCAGGTAATTGCTCGGCAAACTTGCCGGGAATCATAAGCTTGTCGTTTGTGAGTCTTGAAGCGGCACTCATAGGTGTGCTGCCGATAAGTGCTCTGTAAAGAACTGCAGCAAATGCATAAATGTCGGTATATGAGCCAAGACCTGCGCTCATACCATACTGCTCAACTGCAGCGTAGCCGTCGAAAATCTCGCTTTCCATTGAGGTCTTTTCAGTACGCATTGCAGGAATGCAGTAGCCTGTAATTCTTAATTTACCATTTGCATCAATGATAAGTGTTGTTGGTGAAATACCACCGTGAACTATACCGGCAGCATGAAGCTCACCGAGGGCTGAAAGCACAGGCATAAATAACACGCGTGCCTCTTCCCATGAAATATAGCCCTGCTCCTTGTTAAGGAGGTATTCGCGAAGGGTCTGACCCTCGCCAAGGAACTCGGTTACTGCATACACAGTACCCAGATCCTCAAAAATATCTGTTGCGGGAGTAAGTGCCTTGTAGCCGGTAAGTGTAGCAAGCTTGCGCCACAGCTTAACGAAATCGTCCTTGGCATCAATAAACTCTGAAGCCTTGCCAACGTTCACGAGACAATAGTTACCCTCACCCCTTGTAAGCAATCCCTTGGGATAAAGCTCACGGAGTGTTACAGGGCGCTTGGTCTCCATATCAAAGGCGTTATATGTAGAGCCTTCACCGTTGGAGTCCACAACCTTACCGATAAGGTAACGGCCGCCTACAACAGTTTTAAGAGGAAGGTAAGGCTCTTTCTGGGGAGCGCTTTTTTCATTGCGGCAATAGGGACAAACACTACTGCTGCCAATCTTCCTCATACAGCGTAAACACAGCTTTTCTTTTTCCATTATGCAAACTCACCTTAATTATTCGTCAAACTTGGGCTTTGTTGAACCTGCATTCTGTGAAAGAGCATCTCTTACACTCTGACGAAGCTTTCTTACCTCGTTAACGCTCTTTGTAAGTGTTTCATCAGTATCTCTGATGATTGTTTCAACGTATGAGCTTGCGCTTCTACGGATATCGTCTGACCATCTTTCAGCCTTATCCATAATCTCGCGAGCGTGAGTTTTAGCCTCTGCACGAACTGCAGCAGCCTCATCTCTTGCCTGCTGAAGGATGCCATCAGCAGCAGCCTTTGCTTCCTTAGTAATCTGGTGCTGCTCAATCATAATGTCAGCTCTCTGACGAGCCTTGTCAATGATTTCCTCTGCATGTGCTTCAGCATCATTGAGAATGTCGCGTCTTTCCTGAGCGATTTTCTTTGCCTGTGTAATTTCAACAGGCATATTGAGACGGATGTCCTCAACAAGTCTTGAGAGCTCCTCCTCATCAATAAGAAGCTTTGTTGAGAAAGGCATAGCCTTTGCTTCAGCAAGGATTCTGTCAATATTTTCAAGTGATGTTTCGATGTTGCTCATTATAATCGTTCCTTTCGTTTATAATAGTTAGTTGCCTAATCTGTTCTTTATATCGTCACAAATTTCGGGGGGAACAAAATCTGTAATGTCACCGCCTAATTTGCAAACATCCTTAACTACGCTTGAGCTCAAAAACATGTGCTCAGCATTCGAAACCATAAAAATAGTTTCCATTTCCGGGTTAAGCTTCTGGTTGGTGAGCGCCTGACGGAACTCATCGTCATAGTCTGAAATTGCTCGCAGACCCTTTACCACCGCAGATGCACCCTTAAGACGGGCATAGTCTGCCAGAAGACCTGCATAGGTATCAACCTCAACGTTGGGCAAATCTGTTGTACAACGCTTAATGAATTCCACTCGCTCCTCTGTTGTGAAGCTGCCGATATTCTTGCTGAGGTTACGCATTACCACCACAATAACCTTATCAAAGATTTTTGATGACCTTTTGATAATGTCAAGGTGACCTATTGTAAGGGGATCAAAGCTACCCGGGCATATAACTGTTTTACCCATATCAAGCACCCTTTCTGTATATCGTAAGTGCTATCTTACCGTACTTATATCGCTTGGATGTGAAGCCGTCAATCACCTCGGGGAGCACCTCGTGGGAATCGGTTTCGCAAACAATGATACCACCATCTGCAATGTGAAGGCGTACTCTTTCAATGGCATCCTCCATAAGACCTGCTCTGTAGGGCGGATCAAGGAAGGCGATGTCATAGATTTCAGAGGTTCTGTCAAGATATGAAAGAGAATCCGTCACAACGGTTTTCGCAATATTGCGGAAGCCCGTATGCTCAAGGTTTTCCTCCGTCACAGCAACAGACTGCCTTGAAATATCCGTAAACACGGCAAACTCTGCACCTCGGCTAAGCGCCTCAATGCCAAGCTGACCGCAGCCACAAAACATATCAAGCACACGCGCGCCCTCAACATCAAACTGAATGATATTGAATATAGATTCTTTAACTTTGTCGGTTGTGGGACGAACACTATCACCCTCAAGGGTTCTGAGACGTCTGCCCCTTGCCGAACCTGTTATAACTCGCATAACAACAACTCTCTATATATGAAATCATTTTATTATTACATTAAAACGGTGTATTTGTCAAGTTTTTTGGGCTTATTCAGCGACCAAAAGCGACAATTTTATTTGTTTTTCAACAAATTTATTCACCGTGAAAAGACTTTTTTATTTCCCTCACATTTTCAGCGGTAATACCCTTCACGCTCAGGAGCTCCTCCTGTGTGGCATTACCTATTCTATCCAGCGTTCCGAACTTTATCATAAGCGACTTTGCCTTTGCAGGACCAATACCCTTTATCTCAGTAAGCGCTGCGGAAAGTGCTGTTTTGGTATGCTTTTTGCGATGATATGCAACAGCGTATCTGTGCACCTCGTCCTGAATGCTTGTAACAAGCTGAAAGGCCTTTTTACGGGAATTGAAATCTATTCTGCCGCCACCTGTGGAAATGGCAGAGGTACGGTGCTTGTTATCCTTAACCATACCAAACAAGGGCACGTTAACTCCGTGAGCGTTCATTACGGGTATAACCGCATTCACCTGACCCTTACCACCGTCAAGCAATATAAGGTCGGGCAATCTGCCGAAGCCATCTGTCTCCCCATCCTCACTATGCTTTTTATATTCATTTAATCGTCTGTCAAGAACCTCCGCCATTGAGCGGTAGTCATCCTGTCCGCTGAAGCCCTTCACTGAAAATCTGCGATAGGCGCTTTTTAGGGGCTTACCGTTTTCAAACACAACCATACCGGCAACGTTGTTGCTGCCTCCGGTGTGGGAAATGTCATAGGCTTCAATATAGCCGGGGGTTTCCTTAAGGCCAAGCATTACAGCAAGCTCCTCAAGAGCCTCCTTGCTTCTATCCTTGCCAAGATATTTTTCAGCAAGCTTCTGTGCAGCGTTAGCCTTGCACATCTCTGTAAGACGTGCCTGCTCACCCTTTTGGGGAACAACTATGGCTACACCTGCACCACGCTTTTCTGACAAGTATCTGACAACGCTTTCCTTATCCTCAATCTCGCCGTCAAGCTCAATTCTCGGAGGAAGCTTTCTGTCCATAGAATAATATGATATCAGGAAATCTGACCTCATACCCTCCTCGGAGCCGATTTCATCAGCAAAAAAGTGCTCGGAATCATAAAGGCTGTGGTCCTTGAAGCGTAAAACTGCAAAGCAAGCCTTGCCCTCTATTATGTTAAGGGCAAAAACGTCCTGCTCCTTGTAGGTGGATGAAACAACCTTCTGGCTGCTGCCCACCTTTTCAATGCTGCGAATTGTATCTCTTATATTAGCGGCTTTTTCAAATTCAAGATTTTCGGCGGCCTGCTCCATTTCCTCGGTCAGCTTTTTCACAGTTTCCTTGCCACCGAACTTAAGGAAATCAAGGGCATCGTCAACCCTTTTCAGGTAATCGCCAAGTGACACCTTACCCGAGCATGGCGCACAGCAAAGCCCAAGGTGATAATTAAGACAGGGTCTGCCCTTTCCCACATCACGAGGAAAAACCTTGTTACAGGTGGGGAGCTTGTATATCTTTTTTGCCTGCTCAACCGCCCTTGTTACAGAATAGCCTGCGGTGTACGGACCAAGGTAATCCGCCTCGGGGTCATCCTGCTGCAAAACGGCATAAATATTGCGCCAGCCACGTGTTATTTTGATATAGCTGAAGCCCTTGTCATCCTTTAAAAGGATGTTATATTTAGGTGTATTCTGCTTTATAAGGCTGCATTCAAGCACAAGTGCTTCAAACTCGCTATCGGTAAGTATATAGTCAAAATCCTGCACGTTTTCAACCATTCGTCGCACCTTTGTAAGGTGCTTTTCCTGGGAGCCGAAATACTGACTCACACGATTTTTCAACGCCTTTGCCTTGCCGATATAAATGATTTTGCCGTCCTTATCCTTCATTATATACACACCTGGTGTAAGGGGCAATTTATTGGCCTTGTCCTTCAATCTACGCAATCTCTGATCCATATACTCACCTACCTTTTACACTAATTATTGCTTACGTTAATTATACCACAAAAACAAAAAGCGGTAAAGGAAAACCTTTACCGCTCCGTAATCAACAGTTTAATTATTCTGCAAAGCCGCTTTCAACAAGTGCTACGAGAGCGTTAACTGCCTGCTCCTCATCAACACCGCCAGCAATGATGCGAATCTCTGTGCCACCCATAATGCCGAGTGAAAGTACACCGAGAAGGCTCTTTGCATTAACACGTCTTTCCTCTTTCTCAAGCCAGATTGATGATTTGAACTCATTTGCCTTCTGGATGAAGAAAGTTGCAGGGCGAGCGTGAAGACCAACCTGATTCTGAACTGTTACATCTTTAACGTACATAATAATTCTCCCACATTCAAATTATTTGTTTAAATTTCGACTGTCGTGGAAAGCATATTTATATGCATATCACTTAGTTCATTATATCACTTTTTGGACTTAAGTCAACGAAAATGCACCAACATTTTTCCTGTTCAGCTATAATTCGGTTATAACGCTAAACCTTGGCAAAAAACATATTTCCTGTTTGTGCAAATTAACAAGAAATGTAGAAACATATTATTAAACATAACCAATAAACAAGTGAATACACATTCATCAGGCAAAAAGTCATAAAAAAAGAGCCGTTCTCATAACGGCCAACAAAATAAAGTATACCAGACTGTTAAAGATTTGTCAATATGTTTTACAAAACCCAAAAAAAGTTCTGTGTTTTGCATAAAAACAGGGTTTTACATTCATAAAATCTGCGAATTGAAACAGCTGAAAATCCGTGCTACTATATAGGTGAAGAAAGGGTGATACCGATGTACAGGTAAGAACGCGAAATAAATAAAAGGCGTGATTCCAATGCACAAACAAAACACAAAATCAAAATAAATAAAAAATGAAAGTGTGGTACCAATGTACAGCTAATTCAAAAGAAATTGTGTTTTAAGGTGTTAAACCTGATGGAGGAAGCTTCTGAAAGCGATTACACGAGGAATAAAGGAAAATCCCCTTAAGGAATGTAAAAATGTGTATTCAGCAGATGTAAAAACGAGTCGGGAGTGAAATCCTAACCTACGAAAGAGAGGTATACAAAAAGATGTTAGATACTAAAATTGAACATAAATAACCCTTGACAGGCAATAGTCGGTCAAGGGTTATTTATTTAAATGCAAAATGAAAAATGCAGAATGCAGAATTATTGGAACGCTTCGCATTGATTATACCGCTGTCGCAAAACCGAAGTATCGCGAAGCCTTATAATTTGCCAACGCAGTTCCGAAATTTAACATTTTAAATTTACAATTTATAATTCTTTAGCCTGCAGCTCCTTAAGGAACTCTTTTTCTTTTTTTGAAAGCTCTGCATTTTCAAGCAGCTCCGGACGACGCTCAAGGGTACGCTCTATTGCCCTTTCGCGTTGCCATTTTTTTATGTTCGCGTGGTGACCCGATGCCAGAACCTCAGGCACCTCCCTATCGCGCCATACGGGAGGCTTTGTGTACTGAGGGTACTCAAGGAGTGATGAATAGTGGCTTTCACCCATATAGCCCTCGGGCTGTGAAAGCACCCCGGGAAGCATACGAGAAACCGCATCGGCAAGTATCATTGCAGGCATTTCACCGCCTGTCACAACATAGTCACCGATTGAAATTTCCTCATCAACTATTTCATCAATAACACGCTGGTCAACGCCCTCATATCTACCGCAAAGGATAGCAATATTGGGCATTTCAGCCAATTCCTTTACTCTGTCCTGTGTAAGAGTTTTGCCACAGGGTGACATATATATGAAATGAGGTCTTGTACCTGCCTCGTCACACACCTTCATAAAGCAGTCGTATATAGGCTGCGGCATCATAAGCATACCTGCGCCACCGCCATAGGGTGTGTCATCCACCTGATTGTGCTTGTTTATTGCAAACTCACGAATCTGATGAAAGTTAATCTCCACCTTGCCTGCCTGACGGGCTCTGCCGATAATACTTTCACCCATAACTGCTTCGCACATTTCGGGAAAAAGTGTAAGAATATCAATCCTCATCGAAAAGCCCCCTTAACGGACGGATATGCACCCTGTTATTTTCAACGTCACAATTTATAACAACGTCCTTGATGGCAGGGATAAGCACCTCTGCACCATCATCGGTTTTAATATACCACACGTCGTTTGCAAGACCTGAATCCACGTCGGTAATAACGCCGTATTCGACGGTATCATCATCGGCATCAACAACGCGGCAGTCAATAAGCTCTGAAATAAACCATTTCCCCTTGGGAAGGTTAACGTCAGACCTTTTCATGTAAAGCACCGTGTTTTTGAGTGCTTTTGCCTGTTCAACCGTGTCAACGCCCTCAAGCTTAACAACAGCAACGTTGCCGTGAGGACGGCAGGATACCACCTTAAAGGATGCCTGTCCCTTATCGTCACGATAAAGCGTTTTGAACTTTTTTACAAATTCAGGACCATCACACCACGGGTTAAGGCGCACCTCTCCCTTGATGCCGTGTGTGCTTACAATCTGTCCAATTTCAAGATATTTTTTAATCATAAAATCAATCTTTCAAAAATAAACTAAGGGGGATGTTACCATCCCCCATTTGTTTTAGTCGATATCGACCTGTACCTTAACATCTTTACGGACAGCTGCCGCACGCATAACTGTACGGATAGCCTTAGCTATTCTGCCCTGTTTGCCGATAACTCTGCCCATATCGTCGGGACCGACATGAAGATGATAAACGACAACACCCTCTTCATTGGGTTCGTCAACAGTGACCTCGACTGCGTCGGGAGTCTCAACAAGACCCTTTGCGACTGTTTCGAGCAATTCTTTCATTATCGTCACCTAAATTACTTAATGATGTTCTGTTTTTTAAGAATATCACGAACTGTGTCAGTAGGCTGAGCACCGTTCTGAATCCACTTTGTAACCTTTTCTGCATCAATCTTGATTTCTGCAGGATTTGCTACGGGGTTGTAGTAACCAACTTCTTCAATGAAGCGGCCATCACGAGGATAACGTGAATCTGCTACAACTACACGATAGAAAGGTGCTTTCTTTGCGCCCATACGGCGAAGACGAATTTTTACTGCCATTTTAATTACCTCCGAAAAGTAAAAATATAATAATAAACTAATTTATATTAAACACACTGTGTTTAAAGACTGATTATAAACGAAGTACTGCGTAATGAAGTGCTTCGCAACAAGGTTGCGCTACGCGCAAACACAATGTAAAACGAGTTTTACATTGGGAATCCACCCATGCCACCCATGCCGGGCATTCCTCCGCCCATACCCATGCGTTGCATACGCTTCATCATCTTTTTTGAGCCCTTGCCGTTAAGCTGCTTATAGAGCTTCTGCATTGAGCGGTACTGATTAAGAAGTCTGTTAACGTCCTCAACCTGCATACCACAGCCTGCTGCAATACGGCGCTTACGTGATGGATTGATTATGTCAGGATTCTCGCGCTCCTTCATTGTCATGGAGCGGATGATGGCCATTGTATAGTCAATCTGTCTGTCGTCAACGTCTGTGTCCTTAACCTTTTTGTTAAGTCCGGGAATCATTGAGATAAGGTCCTTCATAGGGCCCATCTTCTTCATTTCCTCAAACTGCATAAGCATATCGTTAAGGTCAAGCTTGTTCTGACGGAGCTTCTTTTCAAGTGCCTCTGCCTTCTTTTCATCGAGTGCTGTTTCAGCCTTCTCAATAAGTGAAAGCACGTCACCCATACCAAGGATACGGCCTGCCATTCTGTCGGGGTGGAAAACGTCAAGATCCTGAAGCTTTTCACCAACACCGATGAACTTGATGGGCTTGCCTGTAACTGCCCTTGCGGAAAGTGCGGCACCGCCTCGTGTATCACCATCAAGCTTTGTGAGAACAAGACCGTCAATACCAAGTGCCTCGTTAAAGGTTGAAGCAACTGTTACTGCGTCCTGACCAAGCATTGAGTCAATAACAAGAAGAATCTCGTGGGGCTTAACGCTTGATTTAATATCCTTAAGCTCCTGCATAAGCTGCTCGTCAATATGCAAACGACCTGCAGTATCAAGGAAAACGTAGTCATAACCGTTATCCTTAGCAAGCTTGATTGCCTCAGTTGCTATTTTAACGGGATTTTCAGTACCCATTTCAAAAACGGGAACGTCAATCTGCTCGCCCACAACCTGCAGCTGCTTAATAGCCGCGGGACGATAGATATCACAAGCTACAAGAAGGGGTCTGTGACCCTGCTCCTTAAGCTTAAGAGCAATTTTAGCACTGTGAGTGGTTTTACCTGAACCCTGAAGACCGCACATCATAACAACTGTTGGCGGATGAGGTGCAGATGCAAGCCTTGCCTGAGTGCCACCCATAAGAGCGGTGAGCTCCTCGTTAACTATTTTGATAACCATCTGTGCGGGTGTAAGGCTTTCCATAACCTTGGCACCGATAGCGCGCTCAGTTACAGAATTTGTAAAATCCTTCGCAACCTTGTAGTTAACGTCAGCCTCAAGAAGTGCAAGACGAACCTCTCGCATTGCCTCGCGGACATCAGATTCGGTAAGGGCACCCTTGCTTTTCAACTTTTTAAAGGCATTATCAAGTCTGTCGGAAAGTCCTTCAAAAGCCATGGTGGTAACCCCCTTTATTCGGTGAGAGAATCAACGACTGATTTGATTTCAACAACAGCGTCGTTAACCTCACGTGAAAGTGAAACGTTCATATTATAGTTGTTAATAACCTCGGTGCTTTCAAGGATTTTTTCAAGCGCCTCGTTTATTCTGCGGGTACGCGCTGCAAAGCCAAGCTTTTTTTCCATATCAAAAAGCTGATTTTCCGCACGCTTTACCGCGTCACGCACACCCTGCCTTGTAATGCCCTCGTTCTGAGCAATTTCGGCAAGTGAAAGGTCGTCATTATAATAATACTCAATAAACTTGCGCTGATTTTCAGTAAGCATTTCACCATAAAAATCTGCAAGTAAAACAACATCAAGATTTTTTGCCATAATGACCCTCCCTTCACAAAGTGGTGTAAAGAACTTTAACTTTACAGGAGTGCATTATAGCAGAGTAAATCACGTTTGTCAAGAGATTTACCGATATAATTTAAAAAGATAAACTATAAACGCAAAATAAAAGAGGTGCTCCGCAGAGCACCTCGCATCATTCCATATTATCAAGTATAAACTCATCTACAACTCGCCAATATTTTACGGAGTCAGTGTGCATAGCACGGCAATGAGCCGCACCTGTCATATACACGTGGTCGGAGCCCTTTCCGCGACAAGCCTCAAACATATCGTTGCTCTGGTCAACGGGAACAATTTGGTCGTCACCGCCGTGAATAAACAAAATCGGGATTTTGATGTTCTTCACGCTTTCCTCAACAAGAGGTGCATCATAGCTCCAGCCCTTAACACTTTTAGCATAAAGCTTTGCAATGGCAAGACCCGGAAAGCTTTTTTTGTTATAAAGGCTGTCAATATTATGCTTGAAAACAGCCTCAAGGTCATTGTAGCCGCTGTCCTCAATAACACCCTTAACGTTTGCAGGCAGCTGCTCACCTGCAGCTACAGTTACCGCAGAGCCACCCATGCCCAAGCCATAAAGGAAAATTGCAGCATCAGGGTCAAGCTCAATTATCTTATCCACCCATAAGGGCACGTCACGTGCATCATCAACACCAAAGGTAAGAGTATCGCCCTCGCTTTCACCACAACCACGGGCATCAGGTAGCACTATATTGAAGCCAAGGTCATAAAAATGATAAGCGAACTGTGCCATATCAATTGCGCTACAGGTTGCAGGGTGAAGCATTATCACGTAGCTGCTTGACTGACCCTTATTAACAATGCTCAATGCATGGAGCTTAAGTCCGTCGTTTTCAATGTAGTCGTCAGATGCCTTTTCCTGCAGCCAATCCTTATACTGCTGTGTGGAAAGATCCTTTATAATAATCTGCTGTGCCTGAGGAGAGGCTGAAAGCTTGTCCCAATCAAGGACCACAGAGCACATCATAACAGTTGTAATCACCTGATAAAGAAGTGCCACAACCACAACGACTGCAACAATTCTCCACACCTTTATTTTCTTTATCAAGCCTTGCACGCGGCTTAATATACCCTTTACTATATCCATTTATTTTCACCTGTTTATATATTATATATGGTATAATATCACATCCGCTATCGTAAATCAATTATTAGTTGACACGGAAACAGCGTTGTATTATAATTTAAAACCGTGTGATATTATTTCCTATGTTAAATCGGAGGTGTTACTTTGGGAATTTTAGAAACAGTTATTCTTGCTGTAAGCCTTTCAATGGATGCATTTGCAGTTGCATTGTGCAAGGGCTTGTCACTCAAGAAAATAACTCTTAAGAATTGCCTTATTGTGGGCGCGTGGTTTGGTGCATTTCAGGGTCTTATGCACCTGCTTGGCTACCTTCTCGGCAGCACCTTTGCAGATAAAATTCAGTCAATTGACCATTGGGTTGCCTTTGTTCTGCTTGCAATCATCGGTGCAAATATGATAAAGGAATCCTTTGAAAAGGACGAGGAGTGTGTTGACTGCTCACTTGGCTTCAAGGCAATGCTTCCTATGGCTATTGCCACAAGCATTGATGCCCTCGCAGTTGGCGTAAGCTTCGCCTTCACAGACTTCAACCCCGATTGGTTTGTTTACGTTGCATTCGTGCTTATCGGCGTTATCACCTGCGGACTTTCCTCCATCGGTGTTAAGGTTGGTAACATTTTCGGCACCAAGTATAAGTCCAAAGCTGAATTCGTAGGCGGTGCGGTGCTTATTGTATTGGGGCTTAAGATTCTGATTGAAGGAATAATTGAATAATGCAAAATGCAGAATGCAGAATGCAAAATTATCAGGCACTGCGTGCGGCATTTATAACGCTATAGCAAACAAAAAATTAACAAAACACAAAAAGCCTTGTTTCCAACAAATAGGAAATAAGGCTTTTAATATCCACAAATACAGTTGCTTTGATAAAATTTATTTAATATGCTATTTGCTAACAGCTACATCTATAATCAACGCGTAGCGTTCCTTTAATTTTGCATTTTGCATTCAAAAAGAGAGTGTTCATCCGAACACTCTCTTTTCTTAATCAATTATTTAAAACAGGCTAAAAGCCTTGGCTTTTGAGGGTATTATGGGTCAATCATAGAACCGTTCCCTGTGTTACCATAATTTAGAATTGGTCTTATTCTGCAGCAACAACATAGTAATCATCACAATGGTCGCCAATATTATACCCTGAAACAAAGAATACTTTATTAGTTTCAAAATCGTATTTATACACAAGCGAAAAGGCTTCCCCACTAAAAGAAAATATGTTACAAACTATATATAGCTCATCATCCACAACATTTATATGTGATTGAAAAAAATTACGAGTTATTTCTCCATTCCATGTGGTTTTTTCTTGGGATAATGAGTAAAAAGTTTTTGCACACTTATCCATTTCTGCCATCAAAGGAAGAGTCAAGGTTCGTTTTTCATTTGTTAAATTATTAGTTATTTGAATCG
The DNA here is from genome assembly GCA_017631355.1 of Clostridia bacterium. Lineage (GTDB taxonomy): Bacteria > Bacillota > Clostridia > Oscillospirales > Acutalibacteraceae > DTU089. Next base: position 667 of record JAGBTL010000113.1, on the reverse strand, counting down.
ACTGAAAATCTTCAGCAACCGTGCTTGAATAAATCAACCATGATTCTTTCAATTCTTTAACAACACCAGTCTTTATCTCAAAACTATAATACTCATCATTATTCTTTATATAAATAAACCCATCCCTATATTCACATGTAGAAAAACGATCTCCATAAAAGGGCGTGATATCAGACTTCATATTAAAATATTCGCTTTGAGGTCCACAATAAAAAACATAGTGTCTAAGGAAATCATTAAAATCAATATCTGTAGAAGCAATTGTAATAGTGTCATCTTGCGTATCATAATCTGAAAAAGCAAAATAAACTCTATCATCTATAACACATAGTATCTCAAGAATAACACCATTCAATTTCTCTTGAACCGAATCGTTATTAATTATTTCGTAATCTTTATGGGTTTGATTTTCGTAGTACAGAACACTTGAATCGCGCACATAAGCAACATTATAAGTATCTGTGATAGCATATTTATTTATAATCCTTTCCACATCATTTTTAGTTAATATTACGTTTTGGAAAAAGCCAAAACAAAATAAAGTTATGAGTAAAAGTATCGCATAAACAAATATGTGTTTTAAACAAAAAATTTTTTTCATATAATCAATCCAATCCTAAAACCTCGAGAACTTTTGTAATAACATAACACAGGGGACGGTTCTGTG
>JAGBTL010000112.1 GCA_017631355.1 Clostridia bacterium | reverse complement strand
TGTTGCCACACCTAAAGCTACTTCGTCAAACGACGTTGGTGGCATTAAGGTTTATTGGAATAAGGTTGACAGTGCGGTTAAGTACAACGTTTACCGCCGTGTAGGTGGCTCAAGCAGTTGGGTGCTTGTGGGCACAACAACAGGCACTCAGGTTATTGATAAGGGTGTCACTAACGGCATATATTATGTTTACTCTGTCCGTGCATATAATGCTCAAGGCGATTATAGCGCATATAACCAGAATATGACTTACACAACCAAATGTGTTGCCACACCTAAGCTTACAAGTCTTACTAATGACAGCAATGGTCTTAAACTTACATGGAGCGCGGTTTCAGGTGCAACTTATCGTGTTTACAGACGTGGTGCAGGCTCTACTACCTGGACATATCTTGGTACAACAAGCAGCACAACTTATACGGACTCTAAAGCTACAAGTGGTAAATATTGGCGATATACTGTACGTGCTGTAAGCAGTGGCTATTATAGTGGCTTTGATACAAACGGCCTTTACACAATGCGCCTTGCAAACCCTTATTCTATTAAGGCGGTTGTTGTTCAGAACGGTGTGCAGGTTAATTGGGCGAAAATCAACGGTGCAACAGGTTACAGAGTTTATCGTCGCGGTGCTGGTCAGTCCACCTGGACATATCTTGGTGCCGTATCAACAAATAGATTTATTGATACAAAAGTAGCACAGAATGCATATTACAGATACACTGTAAGAGCAACAAATGGTGGAGCTATAAGCTCTTTCTACAGCGAGGGTTACGTTATCAATACCAACCTGAAGAATGAATTGGTTAATAATGTATGGGAGCGTACCACTAATAAATGCGTGTATAAATGTGTGTTTTATCCGGATGGTTCTGGTATGATACTTGGTGGTTACATCACAGAACTTTTTTCTTACACGCTTAAAGGTAATGAATTAACATTTATTTATGAAGATGGAAGCACAGATACTTGCTATATGATAACAAAAAATAGCAGTGATTTATGGACATATAATTCCGATTTTGCTTATAATTACGCGCAATTTATATCGGGCGATGAGTATTTCTTTGCAGAGCAAGATGCATATAGTGTATGGGTGAAGGGCGATGCAAAAACTGCGAAAGCAGAAATAGCGTATTATAAAGTGTGGCGTCAATGTCTTTATAACTGGTATGGTAATAAAAACATCAAGGAATATGCACTTCATGATATAAATGATGATGGTGTACCTGAATTTATAATCCACGGTGGCTCTTGTGAAGCTGACAGATACTATTATTTCTACACATATAGTGGTGGTAAAGCAGTGTATATGGGTTCTACGTCTGCAAGCCATTCAGGTTTGGCAGATGCTAAAGGCCATATAGTTCTATTTGGTGGACATATGGGTTACGGCAGGTCTTGTGATCTGTATATGGTGAATAATAAAATAGTTACTAAAAACAGTAAAACGTTTGACTTTAATTATACACCATTCCCTGATTTCGGAGTACATATTGAGTTCGTAGAAGATAATAACTATTAAGATATTTATTGTCTGGTTTTATGCTAACTTAAAAGCCATTCTCGTAAATAACGGGAGTGGCTTTTGTGTTTTAATTGATAAATTTGTTTGTTTATATGTTTTTAGGGCTCTTTTTGGGCTCAAATCTGCGGTTATTATGTCCAAAAAGAAAAAATTTTGTGTTTTACACAAAAAACAGCCCTGTTTGTCAAAAAATATTTGACAAAATAACAAAAAGGTGATAGTATAATATTTAATATTGTGCGATAGTGTTCTTTTGGGGTGGTACTTTGGAGTTGAATAAGCGTTCTCAGTATATTAACCTCACCGACGAAGCACTTGTTGAGCTTTCTCAGAAGGGTGACGAATACGCGTTCAACGTTCTTGCAGCAAGGTATCTCAACACACGCTCACACAGCTCTACCGCAGCATATCTTGACAGGGACGATTTCGTTCAGGAGGGTATGTTCGGCTTCCTTAATGCAGTCAGAACCTTTGACCAGCAAAAGGGCAAGCCCTTTAAGTCATACGCCTCCGTGTGCATGAAAAACAGTATTAATAATGCAACCTATGGCATACCCGATGATATCGCAGTTGACAGCAGCTCCGAGGCTTTTGTCAACATTCAGAGTGCCGACGATCCCTTGGGGCAGCTCATCACCTCTGAAAAGCTGTCCGAGGTGCTCAGCGCCTGTCAGGTTTCTTTGTCCTCCTTTGAAAAGACAGTTGTCTTTTTCAGGGCAGGCGGCATGTCCTATGCCGAAATTGGCGAAAAATTGGGTATGACACCCAAGGCGGTTGATAACGCAGTTCAGCGTGCCCGTCGCAAATTAAAACAGGTTATAACCCCTGAGGGTTAAACATATAAGTGTCCTCTTAGCTTAATAGCAGAGCGTTTTTAAGTTACGGAATTTATCCGAAACTTCACTAAGGTGGCGGTGCAATTCCGTTAGAGGGCAACATCATATTATAGCGAGGTAGCAAAAATGTACGAAGACAAGACACTCATCTGTAAAGAGTGCGGCAACGAATTTATTTTCACAGCCGGCGAACAGGAATTTTATGCAGAAAAGGGTTTGGTTAACGAGCCCAAGAGCTGTAAGGCATGCCGCGATGCACGCAAGCAGGCAGCACGTGGCGAGCGCGAGAAATTCACAGCAGTATGTGCAGAGTGCGGCGGTGTTGCTGAAGTTCCCTTCAAGCCCCGTGAGGATCGCCCTGTTTACTGCAGCGAGTGCTTCAAAAAGATGAAGGAAGCAGAATAATTACATAATTAAATGTAAAACCATACCCTACTGCTATGCAGTAGGGTATTTCCTTTGTTTTGTTAGCTTTGCTTTATCATAAACTACCTCCTTGCACAGGCAGTTTATGGCAAACAGGTTGGGCAGCGCCATAAGACCATTGCACACGTCAGCAATTGTCCATATTATTGTGGGCTTGCCTGTGCAGCCCCAAAAAACAAGCAGGGTGTACAAGCATCTGTACAAGGGCACCCACCTTTCGCCAAGCATAAAGCGAAAGCTTTTTTCACCATAAAACGAGCAGCTTGTAAGGGACGTGAAAGCAAACACTGCTGTGAGAATTCCAACACCGCATTTTCCTACGTTTCCGATAGTGCCATAGGCCGCTGTTGAAAGAGCGGAGCCAAAAAGGGTGTGCTGAGGATAATCGGTGCTCACAAGAATAACAAGGGCGGTAAGTGTGCACATAAAAATTGTGTCAACAAAAACCTCGGTCATTGCCCACATACCCTGCACCTGGGGGGTGCCGTCATCTGCCTCGGCGTGTATCAGCGTTGAGGAGCCAAGACCTGCCTCGTTTGAAAAAACACCACGTGATACACCGTAACGAATGGCCTTGTACATACCATAGCCTGAAAGGGCCTTTACAGTAAATGCCTCCTTAAGAATAAGTCCGAGGCAGGGGACTATGTTCCACTTGAATTTCATAAGTACGGCAAAGGAAAGCACAAGGTAGAATATTGTCATTAAGGGAACTAACACAGTCTGCATTCGTGCAATTCTTTTGATGCCGCCTGCTATAACAAGTCCGCACAGGACGGCACAGATTATGCCTGTTATCTGCGGTGAAATACCAAGTGAGTTTTTCAGGGAATCACTTAAGGAATTGCTTTGGGTCAGGTTTCCCATTCCTATGGCTGACATAAACGAAAGCATCGCGTATGCAAACGTTACTCTATCCGATGACGTGGCTTTTTTGATGTATGCGTATGCACCCTGCAGGAGAGTGCTTTTGTACCTTTCCTTGACCGATATGCCGAGATAGTTTTCTCCGTATGCAGTCATGGTGGAAAGCAGGGCGGACAGCCACATCCAGAACACAGCCCCTGCGCCTCCCGAATAAATTGCGGTTGCAACACCCACAATGTTCCCTGTGCCGATACACGCCCCGAGAACGGAGCAGAAAGCGGAAAATTGTGATATTCCGCTTGTTTTCTTACCCGAAAGCATTTTACCAAAAGTGCTTTTGAATATAGCCCCAACACCGCGGAGCTGGAAAAAGCGGCTTCTGACGGTAAACCTTAAGGCGGTGAAAATAAAAAACAACAGCATTGGCGGTCCCCACACAACCGCATTCAGGCTATTAAGAAGGTTTTGCATATTTTTGCTCCCGAATCCTTTACAATTTGAATTTTTTATTTATAATATTATATTGAATCTGAAAGGGGGTTATGATGCTATGGCGCAGGATTTGACCGTTGGTAAAACCAACAAAGTGCTGCTTAAGTTTACGCTGCCTCTGTTTATCAGCGTTATTTTTCAACAGATGTACAGTATTGCAGACAGCCTTATTGCAGGTCGCTTTGCGGGTGAGGATGCTCTTGCGGCAGTCGGTGCATCTTACCCCATAACCAATATATTCAATGCAGTTGCTATCGGCTGCAATATTGGTTGCAGCGTTGTTATATCACAATACTTCGGTGCGAAAAATTATAAAAGAGTGAAAACAGCAGCATCAACAGCTCTGATTTCCTGTGTTGTCCTTGGCGTTGTAATGACCATTGTAGGTGTCCTGCTTACACCCACACTCCTTCGGGCTATTGATACTCCCAAAAACATTTTTTCTGATTCCTCCCAATATCTTGCAATATATACAGGCGGCTTTGTCTTTTTGTTTGTTTATAATATCGCTAACGGTGTTTTCACATCCTTGGGTGACTCAAGAACCTCCCTGTATTTTCTCATTTTTTCATCTGTAACAAACGTCGTTCTTGACTATATTGCAGTTGTCTGGCTTGATATGGGTGTCAGTGGTGTTGCATGGGCAACCTTTGTTGCGCAGGGCATTGCAGGTGTGCTTTCCACACTCACGCTTATAAAATACCTTAAGCGACTTGAAACTGACGGAAAAGTAAAGCTATTTTCCTTTGGTATATTGCGCAAAATGGCTCGTATATCCATACCGAGCGTTTTGCAGCAAAGCTTTGTTTCCGTAGGTAATGTGTTTATACAAAAGCTTATCAATGGCTTCGGTTCGTCGGTTGTTGCAGGCTATTCTGCCGCAATAAAGCTCAATACGTTTACAATAAATGCTCTTTGCA
>JAGBTL010000111.1 GCA_017631355.1 Clostridia bacterium | reverse complement strand
GATTTATAAATTCCGCACAATGGTTGTTGATGCCGAAAAGGGCGGTGTTTATTCTGATGATGACGACCCCCGTATTACAAGGGTTGGTAAAATCCTTCGCAAAACCTCTCTTGACGAGCTTTCACAGCTTGTGAATATTTTTAAAGGCGATATGAGCTTTGTGGGTCCCAGACCTCCGCTTACATATCACCCTTGGCCCATCAATGAATACTCTGAGGCGCAGCTCAGAATGTTTGAGGTAAGACCGGGTATTACAGGCTGGGCACAGATTAACGGCAGAAAGGCTGTTGAGTGGAACCACCGTATTGAGCTTAACGTATGGTATGTTGATAATTGCTCACTCCTTCTTGATATTAAAATCCTTCTTACTACAGTGCTTAAGGTTATTAAAAACGAGGATAACGAAAATGTTGGTGCAACAGTTATCACAGTCGATGAAGTAGTAGAGGAATCATCTGATAATTAAGGGTGTATTAAATGAAGATTCTTGTTACGGGTGCATGGCAATGCACTGAGGAACAATTAAATATTATCCGCAATATGGGGCATGAGGTTGTCTTTATGCAAAACGAAAAGGACCGTTGCCCTGTGGACTATGCGTGGATAGAGGGCGTTATTTGTAACGGGTTGTTCCTTTATCACGATATAAGAAAATTCACCTCTCTTAAGTACATTCAGCTTACAAGTGCAGGCTTTGACAGGGTTGATGTTGATTATATCAACGCTAACAACATCACCATATACAATGCTCGTGGCGTGTATAGTGTGCCTATGGCTGAATATGCACTTTGTGGTGTGCTTCAGCTTCTTAAAAACACTCGCTTTTTTGATGAAAATCAGAAAAAACGTGAGTGGGTAAAAAACAGAAGCGTTCTTGAACTTTGCGGCAAGAACGTTTGCATCGTGGGCTGCGGCAACGTGGGCACAGAGTGTGCAAAGCGCTTTAAGGCATTCGGATGTAACGTTTTTGGTGTGGATTTATATCCAAGACAGGATGAAAGCTACTCTGTGATTTATTCCTTACAGGATTTAACGAGTGCTTTATCAAAGGTACAGGTTGTGGTGCTTACACTTCCGCTTACAGAGGAAAGCAGACACATAATTAATGCCGAAGCGTTAGCCTCACTTCCCGATGATGCAATACTTGTCAACATTGCCCGTGGCGGTGTGGTTGATACAGCTGCATTGATTGATGTGTTGTCAGCAGGTAAGCTCGGTGGTGCTGTGCTTGACGTTTTTGAGGAAGAGCCCCTTTCTGAGGGTAGTCCATTGTGGGGGATGGATAACGTTATTGTCACACCTCACAATTCATTTGTGGGCGATGGTAATTCACAAAGACTTGCCGATGTTATTATGACCAATTTAAGAGGTAACTGATGAAAAAAGATATTTTACTTATTGCCAACTACTGGCATTTTGAGTTTGAAAAAAAGAGTAGCCGATACAGAACAATGGCAGATGTTTTGTGTGATGGTGGCTATGAAGTGGAGGTTGTTTCATCAAGCTTCCGCCATCAGAATAAAACTCAGCGTGATCTTGAATTCATTAAAACAATTGAATCACCATACAAAATGACTCTTCTCAAGGAGCCCGATTATAAGAAAAACATTTCACTTCAGCGTATTTACAGTCACCATTGCTTTGCAAAAGAGGTCGTAAAGTACCTTGAAGGCAGAAAAAAGCCTGACCTTATTATCTGTAGCGTGCCCTCGCTCCCTGTTGGTAGCGCAGTTACAAAATTTGCAAATGCTAACGGCATCAAGATTATCATTGATATTCAGGATTTATGGCCTGAGGCATTCAAAATGGCTCTTAATATTCCTGTTGTTTCTGATATTCTGTTCTCTCCTATGATGCTTCAGGCAAATAAAATTTATAGCCGTGCAGACAGGGTTATGGCAGTTTCACAGACCTATGTTGACAGAGGTCTTTCACAGAACACAAAGGATGATAAGGGTCTTGCGGTGTTTATCGGTACGGATTCAAGGCTTGTTGCCGAGGCTACTGAGGGCAAGTCAGTTGAAAAGCCTGATAACGAATTTTGGGTTGGTTACATAGGTGCTCTCGGTCACAGCTACGATATCAAGCTTATAATTGATGCTATCAAACTGCTCAACAACAAGGGTATAAGCAACATCCTTTTCAAGATTATGGGCGAGGGTGTGCTCCTTGATGAGTTCAAGGAATATGCCAAGGCTCAGCAGGTTAATTGTGAATTTACAGGCTTCATTGAATATGGCGATATGATGACAGCTCTCGGTGCCTGTGACGTAGCGGTTAACCCCATAGTGGGCAAGTCAGTTGCATCAATCATCAATAAGGTTTCCGACTATGCAATGGCAGGTGTGCCTGTAATAAACACACAGAACTCACCTGAATATCGCAAGCTCATTGATGATTATAATTGCGGTATCAACTGCGAAAGCGGCAATGCACAGTCTGTTGCTGATGCTATTGAAAGAATTTATAACGACGTTGAGCTGAAAAAGCAGATGGGTGAAAATTCATCCAGGCTTGCAAACGAAAGGTTTGACAGAAACATTACATACAAAAACATAATCTCACTTATTGAGGATGTGATTTAATGCGTTTACAGGTAGTAGTTTCTACTATGGATCAGGCGGATTACTCTCTGCTTGATAAAATGAATATTCAAAGTGATGCCGTTGTTGTCAATCAATGTGACCGTAACGAGGTTGCGGAGCTTGACTACAAGGGCCACAAAATCAAATGGATTTCAATGACGGATAGAGGCGTTGGCTTAAGCCGTAACACAGGCATACTTCATTCAGATGCAGACGTTATCCTTTTTGCTGACGATGATATGCAGTATGTTGACGGCTATGCGGAGGGAGTGCTTGGCGCATTCCGTGAGCAAGCAGATGCCGACCTTATCTGCTTTAATATAAATCTTGTGAATTCCACCAAAAATATTGGTGGTCATCGCAACAATACGGCTTGTAAGAAATTAAGCGCGTTCAATTCTATGCGCTATGGTGCCACGCTTATTGCCGTAAGGCGTAAGGTAATTCTCAGGGAGCGTATAATGTTCTCTCTGCTTTTTGGCGGTGGTGCTGAATTCAGCAGCGGTGAGGATTCCATTTTCCTTAAGCAGTGTCTTGATTCAGGACTTAAGCTTTATTGCCATACGTTCTGTCTTGGTGACGTGGATGACTCACAATCAAGCTGGTTCAAGGGTATAAACGAAAAATTCTTTATTGACAGGGGAATGGTTTACAGAACAGCATTCCCGAAGCTTTATCCCTTGATTTTTCTTTATTACGCTTGGCGCAATTCCAAAATACACAAGGATTATTCCCTTATGTATATATATCAGCTTTTCGTTGAGGGGAAAAAGACTATTGAAAATTACAGATAAACACATATTTTTGGAGGATACACTATTATGAATCTTTATGAAAAACTTGTAAAAAAAGAAGAAAAATTGTCACTTGTTGGTCTTGGTTACGTCGGAATGCCTATTGCAGTTGCTTTCGCAGCAAAGGGTATCGACGTTGTTGGTTTTGATCTGAACAGTGCAAAAATTGAGCTTTACAAATCAGGCGTTGACCCCACAAAAGAGGTTGGCGATGATGCTATCAAAGAAACCACAATTGATTTTACAAGTGATGAGGCTAAGCTTAAGGAAGCAAAGTTTCACATCGTGGCAGTTCCCACACCCGTCAACCTTGACCACACTCCCGACTTAACACCTGTTATCGGTGCCAGTGAAATCGTGGGTAGAAATCTTGTAAAGGGCTCAATTGTAGTTTATGAATCAACAGTTTATCCCGGCGTAACTGAGGATGTTTGTGTACCCATTCTTGAAAAGGAATCAGGTCTTAAGTGTGGTGTTGATTTTAAGGTGGGTTATTCACCTGAAAGAATCAATCCCGGTGATAAGGTTCATCGCCTTGAAAACATCCATAAAATCGTTTCGGGTATGGATGCTGAATCTCTTGAAGAAATCAAAAAGGTGTATGACCTTGTTATTGAGGTAGGTACATATCCTGTTTCTACCATCAAAACTGCAGAGGCAGTAAAGGTTGTTGAAAACAGCCAGAGAGATATCAATATTGCATTTATGAATGAGCTTGCAATGGTCTTTGATCGTATGGGTATTGATACAAACGAGGTTGTTGATGGCATGAACACTAAGTGGAATGCCCTTGGCTTCCGTCCCGGTCTTGTAGGCGGACATTGTATCGGTGTTGACCCCTATTATTTCACATACGAGGCAGAAAAGTTGGGCTATCATTCACAAATCATCCTTTCAGGCAG
>JAGBTL010000110.1 GCA_017631355.1 Clostridia bacterium | reverse complement strand
CGGTTTACAAGCTCACCTGAATGGTATTTATTGATTCCCTCCCAGCGAGCCGTAGCCATTGCATTATAAATATCATAACGTATTTCATTGCTGACGCGTGTACCCACCCTGGAGGAAATAAAGGAATTCCCCATATTTATCACAATTTGCAACACGCCTAAACCTATAACCAAAGCCCCTGCCGGTAATACGGTACCGCTGTTATGTCCAACAACCGCATCTATAAGATGCTTTGAGGCAATACTGGCACCCAAACCCATAGCAATGCCAACCACACCCATCAAAGTGTAGATAATAATCTCAAAACGATATCGGCGCATTTCTTTTAAAAGCCATTTCCATTCTGCGCTTATGTTTTTAAAAAGCACACTGTATTCGTTTGCGTTTTTCATTTAGTGTTTATTTCTCCGTTTAAAATCTTAATTATTTTTTATTTTAACATTATTATTGTATTTTTTCAACTTAAATTATTATTTAAAAGCTTTTGCTTTGCAAATACGATTAACCTTGTTTTTCCAACCTATGGGTGATATAATCTATCCATAAGGTGGTGATGACAAATGGGAACTATATTCAACGTACAAAAATTCTGTCTGCATGACGGTGACGGAATCCGCACCTGCGTTTTTCTGAAGGGCTGTCCCCTGAGGTGCGCCTGGTGCCACAACCCCGAAAGCCTTGATAAATCTCCCGTTGTGTCATTCAGCGCAGAAAAATGCACGCTCTGCGGTCGGTGCATTGACTCCTGCCCCGCCCGAGAAATCAAAAGCAACACACTTCACCTTGACCGTGACAGGTGCACCGCCTGCGGAAAATGCACCCAACTTTGCCTGAACACCGCCAATGAAATTATTGGAAAGGAAATGACTGCAGAGCAGGTTTTAGAAGATGTTTTGAAGGACAAAATCTTTTATGACACCTCCGGTGGCGGACTTACAATCACAGGTGGTGAGCCGTCGTTCCAACCTCAATTTACCCTTGATTTACTTAGCCTCGCAAGGTGTAAAGGTATATCCCTTGCCATCGAAACCTGCGGCATTGGCTCCCGTGATTTTTATAAAAAGGCAGCAGACCTTGGCACAACCTTTTTGTTTGATATAAAGTGCCTTGATTCATCAAAGCACCTTCAGCTTACAGGTGCTGACAACACTCATATTCTTGAAAACCTACACTATCTTATGGACAGAGATGCAGACGTCATAATAAGGCTCCCCCTTATCCCCGACTGTAACGATTCCGACCGGGATATTGCCCTGCTAAGTGAATTTTTAAAGAAAAATTCAGGCAGATACCGCTATGCCGAAATTATGCCCTACCACACCCTTGGTACTGCCAAGGCAAAAAAAATCGGTATGCTGTCATCCTACACTCACGACAGCGCATCCCCCGATGAAATTGCCCGTTGGCACACCTTGTTTAAAGCACACGGTGCAGACGTGAGAATATCAGAATAACACCCGAAGAGGTATATTTTATGACAGATTTAATTCACCTTGACCCATTACTTTATGGCTTTTTCCTTGATGACACCCTTGAGCTTGGCGAAAGGGTCGGCCTTGCGCTCCTGCAGGCTGCCAAAAGCACGGAAATCCGCTTTTCACGCAGATTACTGCCCGAAACAGCATTTATTTCAAAGCACGGCACCTCAAGCTACACCCCCTGTGATGGTTTACAGTTTGATGTCGACAAAATAATCCGGCTTACCAAGGAATTCCCACAGCACAGCGAGGCTCTCCTGCGCTATACAAACGAAATAAGACTGCTCAATGCAAGGAGTCAAAGGCTCTTTTCACAGGTTACCGAGGAGCTTAACCGTTCAGGTGCTGAATGGGGCGGTGGTTGGGGTGGTCACTCCAACCCCGATTACGGCAGAATTGTGAATTACGGCACAGATTACATCCGCTCCGTTATAGCTGAAAATCGTGACAAATACCCCGACGAGGCTTGGTTTTACCGCGGATGCTCCTACGCCCTAGATGCAATGGACATTCTCGGTGAAAGGTACCGTGAAAAGGCTCTTGAGCTTGCCGAAAAATGCGAAAACGCAGAGGATAAAGCATTTTGTCTGCGCATGGCAAGGGCATTTGAGGTTGTACCCAAGCAACCTGCCTACGACTTTACCTCCGCAATGTGTGCCTTTATGCTCACCTTTGCCCTTGATGGCAGCGACTCGCCTGGTCGCTTTGACCAATATATGTACCCTGCATACTGCAAAACCGAGAGCAAGGAGGAAACACACGACCTTCTTGAACGTTTGTGGGATTATTTCCACGATCACCGCTCATGGAACCTTTGCATTTCAGGTAGCGACGAAAGCTGGAGAGATGAATCCAACGACCTTACATACGATATACTTGCCATGGTTAGGGAAAAGGGCTATCAGACACCAAACCTTACCTGCCGTGTTCACCACAACACCCCTGATGCCTTGTGGAGTGCCATTGCCGACACCCTTGCAACGGGTACGGGACTCCCTGCACTGTACAACGATGACGTTGTTTGCGCTGCCCTTGAAAAAATTGGCATTTCCCCTGCTGACAGCCACGATTACTGCATGAACGGCTGCAATCAGATAGATATTTTCGGCAAAAGCCACATGGGGCTTGAGGATGGCGAGGTTATTTTTGCCAAGTGCCTTGAATTTGCTTTGCACAACGGCGTGGACACCCTGACAAATGAAAAGGCATCAATTGAAACAGGCGATCCCACCACCTTTGATACCTACGAAAGGCTTGAGCGCGCATTTATGGAGCAGCTTGAGTTTGTTACATACGGTGCCTGCAGCAGTGCCAATGCATGGCAGCACATGAGGGGCGCTTATCAGCCACACCCTCTGCGCTCCTGCCTTATTGCGGGCTGTCTTGAAAGTGGTCGCGACTACCGAAATGGTGGTCCCATATACAACCACGGGCAGATTTTGGCCGAGGGTATTGCCGACACAGGCGACAGCCTTTATGCCATCAAAAAGCTGATTTTTGACGAAAAAAGATACACAATGGCACAGCTTATTGATGCCCTGAACGCTGACTTCAAGGGCTACGAGCAGCTCCACTATGATTTCAGGAGCTGCGAAAAATTCGGCAACGATATTGACGAGGTTGACACCATAACCGCACGTGCACTCAACCGATTCCTTACTGTGCTCAAGCGCCACAACACCTACCGCGGTGGCGTGTTCACAGGTGGCTGCAGCACCTTTAACCGTGCCGCTAACTACGGCAGGCAGACAGGCACTCTGCCCAACGGCAAGCTTAAGGGTGAGCCGTTGCTTGCAGACAGCATTGCCGCCACACCGGGACGTGACACAAACGGACCCACAGCGCAGATTAAATCGGTGCTGAAATACAACCACACCGATGCCTGCAGCGGCTTTGTTTTCCAAAACAAGTTTGAGAAAAAGCTGTTCAACACCGAAAAGGGCAAGGCATCCTTCATTGCCCTTGCAAAATCATTTTTCGCAGGTGGCGGTCAGCAATACACCGTTACGGTTGTTTCACCCGAGGAGCTGTTGGATGCCAAGGAGCACCCTGAAAACCACGGCAACCTGATTGTGCGCGTTGGCGGCTACAGCGACTACTTTGTTAACATTGGTGATGAGCTGCAGAACAGCGTTATCAAGCGCACCCTTATGGGAATGTAAGTTAATTAAACTAAAAAGCCGAGCAGATATCTGCTCGGCTTTTTCATGGGCTTTTGTAATTACGACTTATATTGATATAGACAAAAGCGGCCGCTTGTGGTATAATCCCCATTCGGTAAACAACGTAACGCATATATAAATCCACATGGAGCAAATCTCAATGAAGAACAATGATTTTACAAGCGGCCCAATATTACCAAAACTGCTTAAATTTATGCTGCCGGTGCTGTTTTCAATGTTTCTGCAAGCACTTTACGGCGCGGTTGACCTGCTGATTGTTGGTCAGTTCGGCACAACTGCAGACGTTTCGGCAGTTTCAACAGGCTCGCAGATTATAACAACCCTCACAAACCTTATTGTCAGCTTTTCAATGGGCATAACCGTTGCCGTTGGTCAGCGCATAGGGCAGAAAAGACTTGATGATGCAGCTCAGACAATCGGCACAGGTATTGTGATTTTTGCAATAGCAGGCGCGGTGCTTGCAGGTGTAAGTCTGTTGGGTGCCCCTGCTCTGGCAGGAATTATGCAGGCGCCCGAGGAAGCCTTTGTACTCACCGCAGATTACATAAGAATATGCGGTGCAGGCTTTGTTGTAATATCTGCTTACAACCT
>JAGBTL010000109.1 GCA_017631355.1 Clostridia bacterium | reverse complement strand
TCTCTGCCGTCAGAGTAATAGAAGGGTGAGTCTGTGTCCTTCAATAATTCTTCGCGTGTTTTCTCGTCGCGGTAGTCTGGTATGTAATATGACTTGCCGTCATTAAGAATTGAGCGGTGTGCAAGGATTGCAACGGCAGACATCCTAACAGCGGAATAAATGTCAAATGGGAAGTCAGGCTCCTTTTTCTCGCTTATACAGTCAAGGAAGGCTCTGGCAATCAAATAGTCGCCACCACCATGACCGCTCTGCTTTATGAATTCCTCGTCGGAGTCATTCCACTTGGGCTCGTAGAGGTTGTTTTCCTCTAATCCCTCGGGTATGCACCAATTGTTGTAGCGGAGCATAACCTTGTCGCCCATGCCGCGCAGGTTTTCAATCTGTCCGTTTACACCACATATTCTGTAAGAGTTACTGTGAGCTCCGAATGAGGCACAGCCTGTAAGCTTGAAAACAGATTTATCATCGTTAAGTGTGGTGATAATGGCGGCTCTGTCACCTACAAGGCGACCTGTTGCCTCCTCAGTAAAGGGCTCAAAAACAGGTGTAGCCGAAACCTTGACAGGTGAAGCACCTGTTGACCACATAATGGGTGCAAGTGAGTGTGTGATGTAATATGAGCGCGGTAACAAATTACGCCAATGCTCGGGGTAATAACAAAACCATTTGAAAAAGTCAATATAATCATTTCCTAAGGGATGGTTGTATTCGCCCTCGGCGTAAAGAATTTTGCCGAGTGTACCGCCATCGCAAACCCTTTTCATTTCGCGGTTGAAAATCATGTTGGGGTAGTTTTCTGCCAGCATATAAATTGAGTCGGATTTCTCGTAGGCACGAAGTAGCTCAACACCCTCTGCAAGGGTGCTGTTGCTGATGCACTCGCAAAAAACGTGGATATTTCTTTCAAAGCACTTTATGGCAAAGGGGGTGTGCTCGTGGAAGAAGTTTGCGATAACAACCGCATCTAAATCAAGCCCCAGAAATTCGTCAAAATCCTTGTAAACAGGCAAGTCTTCACCGTATATTTCAAGTCCCTTTCGGGCTCTTTTTTCATCGATTTCGCACAGGGCAACAATTTCACAGCCCAAAAGCCTGAAGTTTTCTGCAATATTGAGTCCTCGGTTTGCACCAAGTACACCTATTCTGAATTTTTTCACAAAAATCACCTCGGATAGCTTCATTGTACAGAAAAGGGTGATTTATTTCAAGTGTGTTAAGCGTTTTCGTTGAAAAAAATAAAGTGTTGTGTTAATATCTTTTTAGATATCAGATAGGAGAAGGAAATGAAAAACAGTAAGAAAATTATAATTATAATAACAGGAATTGCTATACTTGTTGCAGGCATATTGTGTAAGCAGGAGTTTTTCCTGATGATACCCCTGTTTATTTCACTTTTTGTAATGGGTTTTCAGTCCGAGGCAAACCGCTTGGGCGCCCTTGCAGGTGCAATAAACTCCTTGATTTATACCGCGGCATATATCTATATGGGGGTTTATGCCTCGGCGGCATCAGCGGTGCTTTTCAGCTTTCCCATTCAGCTTATGACCTTTTTCAGGTGGAAGAAAAAGGCATATAAAAAGACAGTTGTTTTCCGCAGAATGTCAACTAAAATGAGGCTTCTGTGTGCATTTGGCTTTATTGCCCTGTGGACAGCCCTTGCAATAGCCTTTGTAAAATTGGATTATGAATATGCAATCCTTGACAGCGGCTCATTTCTGATGGGCTTTATAACACCTGTGCTGACAATGCTTGCATTTATTGAATATACATATTTGTGGCTTGTGTCAGCGGTTGTTGGACTGCTTCTCAGCGTGCAGATGGTGGTAAATGATTACAAGGAAACAACATATCTCATTTACTCCGTTTATTGCTTCTATTGCATAATCTGTGCGTTTATAAACGTGCGCAAATTTTATAACGAACAACAGTCGCAATTAAAGGGAGTGAGTGAATAATATGAAAAAAAGAGCTGTTGCAATACTCCTTGCGGTAGTAATAATTTTGTGTGTGGCAGGTGTTGGTGTGAAAGCATATCTGACCTTTCCCGAATATGAAATGACCGAGTCCATTGCCTTTGCACAGTCACTTGGCAGGGGCTGGAACCTTGGCAACACTCTTGAGGCCTGCGAAAAGCACTCAACCGAAAAGGCAGGTCTTGAAAGTGAAACAACGTGGGGCAACCCCTATACAACCAAGGAGCTTATTGCCTTTGTTAAGGAATGTGGCTTTGACAGTATAAGAATACCAGTAACCTGGGCACAGCACCTTGGGGATGCTCCCGATTACACCATTGACAAGGCTTGGCTTGACAGGGTGAATCAGGTTGTGGATTGGGCGCTTGAGTGCGATTTGAAGGTGATTATAAACGTTCACCACGACGATGCCTTCTGGCTCATAACGGACAACGCCAACAAGGAAAAAACAGAGCTTATTTTAAACAAGCTATGGTCACAGCTTTGCCTGCGCTTCAAGGATTACGATGAAAGACTTGTTTTTGACCTTATGAACGAGCCTCGTGTTGAGGGTGCCGAGGGCGAGTGGCAGGGCACAGAGGAATGGCGTCAGGTTGTAAACGAGCTGAACCTTTCTGCACTCAACACCATAAGGAGCAGCGGCGGCAACAACGCCACAAGGTTTGTTATGGTACCAACCTATGCCGCAAGCGGTCTGCCCGAAAATATTGAGGCACTCCAATTGCCGGATGATGACCGTGTAATCGTTTCCGTTCACTATTACTTCGGTACGGCTCACCAGAGCGAGTTCCCCGATGCAGAGAAAAGATGGAGCATAGGGCAGAAACTTGATTTATATAAAACCTTCAGGCTGATGCACGATTTATATATTGCAAATGGCTATGGCGTGTGCAAAAGTGAGTTTGGCTACACAGACCGCGAGAATATGGAAAACCTTGCATATAACACAAAATTTTATGTGGAATTGGCAGAAAAGGCAGGCTTTTCCTGCCTTGTGTGGGATAATGGCGAGTCCTTCGGCATAATTGACCGAAATAACCTTACGGTGCTTTATCCCGAATATCTTCAGGCAATTGTAGAGGAGTGATTTTATGCTTGCAAAGGCTTATGATACAGAAATCAAAATTGATTATAATCACGTAGATG
>JAGBTL010000108.1 GCA_017631355.1 Clostridia bacterium | reverse complement strand
TTGAGCCCATGCTCGTTAAGGACATCAAAATTTTGAAATAAGCATTTTGTTAGGAGAGGTTTATCCGTGAAATTATGTAATGCCTGTGGCGCATCTGTGGATGACGGTGCATTAAAGTGTCCCCAGTGCCAGTCAGAGGATATTGTTGATGCGGCAGCAGCTGTTGCTGAGGATGCTTCTGAGGAAGCGGTCCTTGAAGCAGAGGCTGAAATCAATTCTGAAGAGCCTGCAGAAGCTGCTCAGGCAGAGGAAGCAGAGTCTTCCGACGAAGCTGATGAAGATGTAGTTGAGGAAGCAGATGCGGCAGATGATGAAGAAGCTTCCCACGAGGCTGCCGAGGAGACAGAAGAAGCCGAAGCAGAGGATGCCCCCGAAGCCGATGATGAAGAGGCTCCGTCCAAGGAGTCTGACGACGAGCCCGACGAGAGCGAGGCAGCAGGGGAAGATGGCGAAAATGATGAGCAAGTCGATGCTGATTTTGATCAGCAGGAGCCAAGAGCTCTCGATAAAAAGAAAATTGCCATAATTGCCGGCTCTGTTCTTGGTGCTGTGGCAGTTATCGTGGCGGTAATATGCCTGTTCACCTTTGTTGACCTTGACAGAAACCGTGCCTATGACCTGAAGGAAAAGACCTTTGTTGCAGATGAAAACGTAACAGGTGACCCTGTTGCGCCCATTCCCTTCGTAAGCAACCCTGCTTATGAAATGAGCGAAAGCTTCAGCGACTATCAGGTAAGCATCAACGGTGCAGTATATCAGGTTCCTATGTCTGTTGCAGAAATCATCAACAGCGGCTGGGCATTTGGTCAGGGCGAGGACAGCACACGCACACTTCCTACAGAGGGCACCGCAGATACATACTTCGTTTCCAAGGACGGTGCAGTAATGTATGCAACCGTTATCAATTTCAATAAATCAGAAACAGCACTTTCAAAGTGCTACGTAAGTCGCCTTAAGGTGGATTATGCGGATAATCTTCTTGTTGACGTAAAGCTGACAGGTGGTCTTGCTTTGGGCAGAGCCACACGTGAGCAGGTTGAGGAGGTTATCGGTGAAAGCTCCGATGCTGTTGAGCTTGCATCAGGCACAGTTGTTACGTATAAAAGCTCCGATAAGGCAAGGGCAGTTGTAACCTACAACTCAAAAACAAGCGTTCTTGAGGGTATTGAGTTTATCAACACCAAAAAGCCCGGAAACTATCAGGAGGTAACCGAGGCTGCTGATGAAAGCAGCTCAGGAAATGGCTC
The DNA here is from genome assembly GCA_017631355.1 of Clostridia bacterium. Taxonomy (GTDB): domain Bacteria; phylum Bacillota; class Clostridia; order Oscillospirales; family Acutalibacteraceae; genus DTU089. The sequence continues at coordinate 38,649 of JAGBTL010000108.1, read as the reverse complement.
CGAGGATGCCCCCCTTGCGCTCGGTACAGATTTAACATCGGGTGTTGTTCAGATACAGGGTGAGCTTTACAAGCTTCCTATTAAGGTTAATGATTTGCTCAAGAATGACTGGGAGATTTCATTCAAGGAGGACCGCGCAATCCTTTACGGCGGTGAGCACCTTATTGCAACCTTTACCAAGGGCGACCTTACAATAACAGGTGTGGACGTTCACAATCTGTCAGACGAGGAAAAGCTCATCAAGAATTGCGAAATTATTGAAATGAGCAGCTCTCCTGAGGATGAATACGAGGTAGTTTTCCCTGCAAACGTAAAGGCAGGTATGAGCGAGGCTGACTTTAAGGCTGCTATTCAGGGCATGGAGTATGAGTTCAACGAGGTTAACTTTGATGAATACGTTTTCACAAACGGAGCATACACCCTTATGGTAGTTGTTGATAAGGATGAAGCAGCTGTTAATTACGTGCTTCTTACCTATGACGAATAATAGTTGATTTTAAAATTAAACACATAATAAAAAGCCTTCAGGTCCGTTGACCTGAAGGCTTTTGTTTGTAAAGGAATTATTTGTAAAGGGGACCGTAAGCCTCGCAAGCTCTGAAGTCAGCGCTTTCAAGCTCCTGTGTGCCAAATGCATTCCAGCAAGCGGGACGGAAAATCTTGTCCTCGCTAACGTTATGCATTGATACGGGGATTCTGAGCATTGAGCAGAGTGTGATGATATCTGCACCAATGTGACCGTAAGAAATAGCACCGTGGTTAGCACCCCAATGGTTCATAACCTCATAAGCTGAGGTGAAGGGGCCCTTGCCTGTAAGTGTGGGAGCAAACCATGTGCAGGGCCATGTGTAGTCTGTTCTTGCCCAGATTTTGTGTGAAACGTCATCGGGGAGAGCAACTGTATAGCCTTCACAGATCTGCATTGTCGGTCCAAGACCCTTAACAAGGTTAAGGCGGATCATTGTAGCAGGCATTTCTGCACGTGTAAGGAAACGGCTTGAGTATCCGCCGCCACGGAAGTAACCGTTGTCAGCTGCGCACCACTCAGTAGCATCGTTAATCTTCTTGATGTCCTCATCAGTAACGTCATACCATTCCTTGATAATGCCGTTGCCGTTTTCGTCAGTAACCTCACCGCAAGCGTCAAGGCAGCAAGCACCTGAGTTGATAAGGTGGATAAAGCCCTTGCTGTCAGCAGCCTTACCTGTGAGCTCGTGGCCTGTTGCTCTCTTAAGAGCTTCGGGGCTCCAGTATGTTCTTACGTCAGCAAACATCTGAGGTCTGTTTGTAAGGAGCTTCATAAGGAGCATGCTTACACCGTTGAGGGTATCGTTTTCAGTAGCAAGAATGTAGGGCTCACGAGCGCCGTTCCAGTCAAAGCTTGTGTTAAGCATTGCCTCTGCGAAGTCAGCATTGGGATAGAAGTCTGTCCACTGTCTCTGACCCTGGAAGCCTGCAGCAATAGCATTGTGGCCAACCATTTCCTCTTCGCAGCCTTCGGGAAGGTTTTTGTTACCGTTCATAAGGTCCTTGATGATGCACATCATCTTAACTGTGAACTCCCAATCCTTTTCCTTCTGCTCGTCGCTCTTCTTTACGAAGTCGGGGTTCTTGTCGAAGCCTTCCTTGCAGTTTTCTCTTACCCACTTGTAAGCCTTCTGGTATTCTGCTTCGTCGTAGATGCCCTCAGACATTCGACGGATGATTTCAACCTCGTCAACAGACTCTACACGCATACCGAGATATTCCTCGAAGAAGTCTGTGTCAATTGATGAGCCTGCAATACCCATACAGATTGAACCAATCTGAAGGTATGACTTGCCCTTCATTGTAGCAGCTGCAATTGCTGCCTTTGCAAAACGGAGAAGCTTTTCTTCAACGTCTGCAGGGATAGTTGTGTCATCAAGGTCCTGAACGTCGTGACCATAGATGCCGAATGCGGGGAGACCCTTCTGTGCATGTGCTGCAAGAACTGCTGCAAGGTAAACTGCACCGGGACGCTCTGTGCCGTTAAAGCCCCAAACGCCCTTGATTGTTGTGGGGTCCATATCCATTGTTTCGGAGCCGTAGCACCAGCAGGGAGTAACTGAAAGTGTAATCTGAACGCCCTCCTTGCGGAACTTGTCTGCACAAGCAGCGGCCTCTGCAACTCTGCCGATAGTAGTATCAGCAATAACTACCTTAACGGGCTCGCCGTTTGAGTATTTAAGATTTTCTGTGAAAAGCTTTGCAGCGGATTTAGCCATGTTCATGGTCTGGTCTTCAAGAGACTCTCTAACCTTGAGGGGACCGCGTCTGCCGTCGATAATGGGACGAATACCAATTACGGGGTAATCGCCGAGAAATCTGTTCTCTGCCATAGTTATTTACATCCTTTCATTGTACATGGTACAAAATATTCTACACATAGTAGTATATCACAAAAATTGGCGTTTTCAATTGGCTATTGGTAAAAAATTTCTGTTATAATATGTATAAAATGACAAGTATTGTGGAATATACACCCTTTTTGCAACGTCATTTGTCAGTTTTTATAATTTTAACGTAGTGTTTTGGGTTATTTTAATCATTGAAAAAAACGGAGATATAATGTAGAATAAAATTAAATTATTATGCACTCGTGTAAGATAAAAAGGAGGATTTTTATGAAGAAGCTTCTTTGTGTTTTGCTGTCATTGCTTATGGCATTTTCAACAATGTCGGTTATAAGCTCTGCAACTCTTGCGGTGGACGAGCCTGAAACAGAAATGACAGCGCCCGAAACAGAAGTAACTGAACCCGAAACAGAGGTTACTGAGCCCGAAACAGAGGTTACAGAGCCCGAAACAGAGGTTACTGAGCCCGAAACAGATGTAACAGAGCCTGAAACAGATGTAACAGAGCCTGATACAGATGTAACAGAGCCTGAAACAGATGTAACAGAGCCTGATACAGATGTAACAGAGCCTGATACAGAGGTTGACGAGCCCTTTGCATATACTATGACAGGCTTTGTGCCTGCCGAGGAAAATGCATCGGTTTACAGCCCCTACCCCTATACAAACGGCTACTGGGACTATTGCAAGAATGCTGAAACAGGCTTGTGGGAATATAAGTTCATTTATGACTTTGCCGATATCTGCTATGAGGGTAACGCTCTCCGCTTTATTGATGCAGAGGGTTATCCTGTAGATTTCGTTTACACAGACGGACAATTTGTCAACGATAATGGCGAGGCTCTTGACGAGGAGCTTCTCACAGTAGCTACAAACGAAAGAAACGGCAAAATCTATATCGGTATCACCTATGATGACCAGTCAATTCAGTACCCTGTTACTTTTGCAGAGTCAGGCATTGCTTCTGTTACTGCAGAGAATACAGGCAAGAACGTTTCAGCCTATATAGACGGCAGATATACACGCCTTTATACAGGCGAAAACGAGGGTGACGTTATTTTCTTTTACGACACTCTTTACTGCGAGGGCGTTTCATTTACCGTTGAATATGAAAATGGTGATAAAGAGCGTTTTGCCTTCTCTGATGAAGAGGGCACGTTTGTAAATGACGAGGGCGATTGCCTTTCCTTTGACACCTTCTCATTTACAGAATCACAGGAATATGAGGAGTGGCAGCCCGGCGGTGAATATGAGGTTAACTGCTACTACAAGGGCTTCAGCTTTGCTGTTCCCTATGCAGTTTCTGAAAATCCTGTTAAGGCTGTTGAATACACACAGGCAGAAATTCCCCAGTACAAGGAAAACTGGGACGGTGATTACTCATACTGCGAAAAAACCGAGTGCGAGGACTGTGAGGACCGCTATTTTGAATATGAAATCAACAAGAGCTTCCCTGTGCAGGGTGACAAAATTACAGTTACCTACACCGATGACACAGTGGTAGAGTACGTTCTCAACGGCAAATACTTCGTGGATGCAGAGGGTAACAGATTACCCTGGCAGAGCATGGTTTGTCACAACGACCAGAACGATAAGCATTGGACAGTAGGCGAAAACAAGTTCACCTTTGAGCTTTACGGCTACAACGTTGAGCTTACTGCAAGCGTTCTTGAAAACGGCATTGCAGATGTTGAGTTCAAGCCCTTAAGAATTATTGAAAACAACTTCGGTGAATGGGTAACCGAGGATGAGGACCAGTTCTACGTTTACAACCAGCTTCCCTTCGTAACAGGTGCAGAGTTTACAGTTACCTTTACAGACGGCAATGCTGTAACCTATACCTATGACAAGGATTCCGACTGGTTTGTTGATGCAGAGGGCAACTATTTTGAATTTTCAATCAACACAGAGCATACCTCTCAGTACGAAAACCCCTGGGGAGTAGACGTATATGAGCTTCCTGTTGACGTGGCAGATTTCGCAACAACCGTTAAGGTAACTATTGTTAAAAACTCTGTTGCTGCTATTGCCTTTGAGCCTGCGGAGCCCTACGTGTTCGCGTTTGAGCAGGATGGCTTCTGGGTAGATGTTGAAAATCCCGAAACGGGCGAAATTGAAGAAAAATTCTGGTACGACACAAGTGCTTGTGATCCCTATGCAGAGGGCAACAAGCTTTATGTTCAGTACACAAGCGGCAAGGTTGACGTGTTCACCTATGATGCAGAGCAAGGCAAGTTCCTTAATGCAAATGGTGTTGCAACCTCTGCTATGTACGATATTGAATTTATTGACCCACAGGAATACGTAACCTGGTCAATAGATTCTCCCGAGTACAACTACATTGCAGTTACCTTTATGGGCGCAGTAAGTGCAGTAAGAATTGTGCTTGATAATGGCGAGGCTCCTCAGGCGGCGAAAATAAGCAGCGTTTCAAACGGCAACGGCTACGTTACACTTGCCTGGGACAACGTTGCAAATGCAGAAAAATACATAGTTTACAGAAGAGCTATGGACAAATACGGCAAGTTCACAGGCTACTGGACAGTTGTCGGTGAAACAACTGAGTGCATCTATCAGGATGCTATAAATGCATCAGCACCCGGCTACTACGTATATTTCATTCATACAGAAAATGCCTATGGCAAAAGCGTGTTTGAGGCTGAAAATCAGACCTACGTAAGCTACGTTCCCGCAGTAAGCGGCTTTGGTGTTGCACAGAGCAAAAAGGGCGTTTCTATAAAGTGGAACGGCTTTGACGGTCAGATTGCAATTTACCGCAGAGCAGCAGGTGAGGCAGAGTGGACATACCTTGCAACACTTGACGGCAGCAAAAAGGCAGTCATTGACCCCAACGTAAGCAGCGGCACCTATTACAAATATGCAGCAATCCGCATTGATGGTGAAAATGCAAGCGGCGTGGCAGAAAGCTCACTTATAAAGTACCTTGCAACACCTCACATGAGCACAATCAAAAATGCCGCAAGCGGCATTTACTTCAACTGGACAAAGTCCGAGGGTGCAACAGCATATCGCGTTTACCGACGCGGAGCAGGTGAAAAGTATTATACACTTATTGCCACAACAAGCAATCTGTGGTATTGCGACCAGGCTGTTGGTAATCAGATGGGCAAGTACTACAAATATACAGTCAAGGCAGTTTCAGGCAATTATATGAGTGATTATGAGGATGGTCTTGTGCTTCAGCGCAACCTTGCTCCCGCTCTCACAAGCGTGGCAAACACCAACAATGGTGTTGTTGTTAAATGGAACAAGCTTAACAATGCAACAGGCTATGCAGTTTATCGCCGTGGCGCAGGACAGACAGCGTGGACATATCTTGGCACAACCAAGAATCTGCAGTACCTTGACACAGGTGTTAAAAATGCAAACTGCAATTATTACAGATATACAGTAAGAGCATTTTTCGGCTCAGTTTACGGCAGCTTTGATGCTAACGGACTTGTTATTCTCCGCCTTACCGCACCAAAAATCACAAGAGTGAGAAACGATGCATACGGCATAAGGGTAGAGTTCAATGCTATCAAGGGCGCAAAGGGCTATTACGTATATCAGAAAACAAGTGGCTCAAGCTGGGTGCGTGTCGGCACAACTACATCAACAAGCTTTGTTGATGTAAACGTTAAGGAAGGCGTATATTACACCTACACAGTAAAGGCCTTCAACGGCTCATATATGAGTGACTACGTGGCAACCACCACAGCTCACCGTTGTGTTCCCGCACCGGGCCTGCCCTCACTTATCAATGCAGCTAATGGTGTAAAGGTTACATGGTATGCCGTAGCAAATGCAGACAAGTATTATATAGGCAGACGTGACGTTGGCGGCACATGGACAACTCTTAAAACAATTACCAAGGCCGAGCTCAAAAAGGATGCTAATGGTCAGTGTTATTACGTTGACATCACCGCAGTTGACGGAAAGACCTATAACTACACAGTTCAGGCAAGCGTTGGTGGAATCACAAGCGGATATTTTGATAACCGCTATATTACCTACTATGCTCCTGTAGACGTGCTTTCAGCCAAGTCCGGCACCGGTACTGTTACCATAACCTGGGAAAGATCACCCAAGGCAGCCAGCTATATTGTACTCAGAAAGGCTGATGGAGCTTCAGGCTACAGCATCTATAAGAGCGGTGTTAAAGGAACAAGCTTTACCGATGATGACGTAACCTCAGGCAAGACATATTCCTACAAGGTGTGGGCTACCGGTGGCCCCAGTGGTATGCAGGGAATGAGTGCTGATGGTGCAGTTAAATCCTGTACAGCAAAATAAAAGCAGCGCAATAAGATGAAAAGGACGGATTCTTGTGAATCCGTCCTTTGTTTTAATTTGTGGTTATTATTTGTAAAGAGGATATTTGTCACAGATAGCTGTAACCTTTTCTCTGATGTAGTCTGCGCTGTTTTCAAAGTCAGTTGCAGCAAGCTTGATGAACTCTGCAATATCAACCATATCCTGTGCCTCAAAGCCTCGTGTTGTTACAGCCGCTGTACCGATACGGATACCGCTTGTAACGAAGGGCTTTTCAGGCTCGCGGGGGATGGAGTTTTTGTTTACTGTAATGTAAACCTCGTCAAGTCTGCGCTCAAGCTCCTTACCTGTGATGCCAAGGCTTCTCAAATCAAGAAGGAGAAGGTGGTTGTCAGAGCCGCCTGATACCATGTTGATGCCCTGTGCTGCAAGTGCGTTTTCAAGTGCCTTACAGTTTGAAATAACCTTTTTGCCGTATTCCTTGAACTCGGGCTTGAGAGCCTCGCCAAAGCAAACAGCCTTTGCAGCAATAACGTGCATAAGGGGACCGCCCTGGATACCGGGGAAAATTGCCTTGTTTACTTTCTTTGCAATTTCCTCGTCATTGCAAAGGATAAGACCGCCACGGGGACCGCGGAGTGTTTTGTGTGTTGTAGATGTTACAACGTGTGCGTAGGGCACTGGTGAGGGGTGCTGACCTGCAGCAACAAGACCTGCAATGTGTGCCATATCAACCATGAACAAAGCGTTTACAGAATCTGCAATTTCGCGGATTCTCTTGAAGTCAATTGTTCTTGAGTAAGCAGATGCACCTGCAACGATAAGCTTGGGTGAGCATTCCTTTGCCTTTCTTTCAAGCTCGTCGTAGTCAAGGAAGCCGTTATCGTCAACGCCATAGCTTTCAAAGTTGAAGTAGTTACCGCTTACGTTAACGGGTGAGCCGTGTGTAAGGTGACCACCGTCTGCAAGGCTCATACCAAGAACTGTGTCACCGGGCTGAAGAAGTGCAAAATATACGCCGAAGTTAGCCTGTGAGCCCGAGTGTGGCTGAACGTTTGCAAAATTGCAGCCGAAAAGCTCCTTTGCTCTTTCAATAGCAAGGCTTTCTGCAATATCCACGTATTCGCAGCCGCCGTAATAACGCTTTGAGGGGTAGCCCTCTGCATATTTGTTTGTGAGAATGCTGCCGTTTGCTGCCATAACAGCAGGTGAAGCATAGTTTTCGCTTGCAATAAGCTCTATGTTTCTGCTCTGGCGGAGCTGCTCCTTTTCAAATGCTTCAAAAAGCTCTGCGTCAACAGACTTTAAAAGCTGAAAATCGCTTTCAAGGTAAGAGTTCATATATATTGCCTCCTGAATGAAGTCATAATTTACAAATAACATAATACAATAAAACACATTATAATGCAATAAAATATCCTTAACTTAAGTGATTATGAGCAAAATTTGTCATTTGTGTTACTTTCTGTGTATATATCCTGTAATTTTTAGGATTTTTTATATTGCCAAGTGACAAAATAGTGGTATAATTACTATGAGTAATAATGAGTAATAATATGCTTGCTTAATTATTTTGTGAAAGGTGAATGTAATGAACACAAAGGATTTGAAGCAGAAAATTCTCGAAGCAAAAAAAGAAACAGGGACTATCGTCCTTGCACATACCTATCAGGACCCTGATATCATTGACGTTGCCGACGTTACAGGCGACAGCTTTTTTCTTAGCAAGAAGGCTGCCGAGCTTAAGGCAAAGCGAGTTATTATGTGCGGTGTCCGTTTTATGGCGGAGAGCGTTAAAATCCTTTCACCTGAAACTGAAACAATTTTGCCCGTGCCCTCTGCAACCTGTCCTATGGCAGAGCAGATAGCACCCGAAAGAATCAGAAAATTTAAGGAGGAGAACCCTACTGCACAGGTTGTGGCATATATTAACACAACAGCAGCAATCAAGGCGGAGTGTGACGTGTGCGTTACAAGCTCCTCTGCAATCAAAATCGTTGAAAAGCTTGATGCGGATAAAATCCTGTTCATTCCCGATCAGCACTTGGGCTCCTTTGTTAAAAAGCAGCTTCCCGACAAGAACATAATTCTGTGGGATGGCTACTGTCCCGTGCACGCTCAGCTTACTGCACAGGACGTGCTTGAGTGCAAGGCGGCACATCCCGATGCAAAATTTGCGGTGCATCCCGAATCACCGGCAGAGGTTGTTGCGCTTGCGGATATGGCAGGTGCCACAAGCGAAATTATAAGCTATGCAAAGTCACAGCCCGGCAAGGTGATTATCGGCACGGAAAAGGGCGTTGTGGATTACCTTTCCACCCACGAGGAGAACGGTGACCGCTTTATTCAGCTTGCTCCCCACAAGCTTTGCTGTGAGGATATGAAGAAAATATCCCTTGAGGATGTTTATAACGCCATAATCGGTAGCTGCGGTGAGGATATTCAGCTGCCCGAGGATTTAAGAAAGAAAGCGCTTGTCAGCATAAATCGTATGCTTGAATTGGGGTAATAAAATGAATCTTTCCCATATTAAAAATCAATACACGGTGGTTATTGTGGGTAGCGGTCTTGCAGGACTGTATGCGGCACTTAATTTCCCGTCGGACGTTGACGTTCTTATGCTTTCCAAGAAGGAGCGCCATCAGTCAAACAGCTCCCTTGCACAGGGCGGCATTGCCTGTGTGCTTGATTTGGAAAACGACAGCTACGACCTGCACATTGAGGACACCTTCATTGCAGGCGGCAGGGAAAATGACCCCGATGCGGTTACCCAGCTCGTAGAGGAGGGCCCCGCAGACGTACTTAAAACAATTGAATATGGTGTGCAGTATGACCGCGATGAAAACGGTCAGCTTATAAAAACCCTTGAGGGTGGTCATTGTCGCCGCAGAATTCTGCATCACAAGGACACCTCGGGTAAGGAAATGGTGGACAAGCTTGTCCTTGCAGTAGAAAAGCTTCCCAACGTAACCCTTGCAGATGAAACAATGGTTACCTCAATGACCCGTATTAAAAACGGCTTCAGAATTGAGATTATGAGCGAGGGTCAGCACAAAACTGTTTACACCGATTTCTGCCTTCTTGCTTCAGGCGGTATCGGCAGAGTGTACAAGTACACAACAAACCCCTCGGTTGCCACAGGTGACGGCATTCGCCTTGCCTATGAAATGGGCGCATCAATCAAAAATCTCAGCTACGTTCAGTTCCACCCCACGGCATTTAACGGTGCAAACCGTGAGCAGTTTCTCATAAGCGAGGCAGTCAGGGGAGAGGGCGCATACCTTCTCAATTGCAACAAGGAGCGTTTTATGGACAGGTATGACAGCCGTCTTGAGCTTGCTCCCCGCGACGTTGTTTCGCGCTCGGTTATAATGGAGTCAAGGCGACTTGGCAGCAACAGCTTCTACCTTGACATACGCTATAAGGGTGAGGAATACCTGAAAAATCGCTTCCCCGGCATTTATGCAGGATGTCTGCAGCAGGGCGTGGATATATCCAAGGATTTAATTCCCGTTTTCCCCTGTCAGCACTACCTGATGGGTGGCATTGAGGTTGACCTTAATGCACGTACAACACTTCCAAGGCTCTATGCGGCAGGTGAGTGTGCCTGTACAGGCGTTCACGGCAAAAACAGGCTTGCAAGCAACTCTCTGCTTGAGGCTCTTGTTTTCGGCAGAAAGGCAGCAGAGGATATAACAACCTGCATCAGGGCAGGCTTCTATAAGGTGTCTGTACCGCAGGAAATCAAGGAAGCAGACAAATCGGGGGCACCGCTTCCCAAGGGCACCCGAACTGAAATACGCGATATTATGCAAAGGGCATATTTCGTTATTCCGGATGAGGGCGCAATCCATCAGGGCAAGCGCCGTATTGAGAACATTCTTAACAGACTTAAAAACGGTAAGTTTGCCGTTACTGCCGACTATTGCGAGGCACTTTCACTTGCAACGGTTGCATACATTATACTTAAGGAGGTTGACAGATGATTCTGCCACAGTTTTACATTGATGACCTTATTAAAAACGCTATAAAGGAAGACATAAACTACATTGACGTTGCTACCGATTACCTTCTCTCTGAGGATGAGGTAAGCGAGGCGGTTTTCGTTGCAAAGGCAGACGGTGTGCTTTGTGGTATTGACGTTGCAATGAGAGTTTTTCAGCTCCTTGATGACAGCTTTACCTGCACCATTCACAAAAAGGATGGCGACGAAATCAAAAAGGGTGACCTTATTGCAGAGCTTAAGGGCAAAACAGTAAGACTTCTTAAGGGTGAAAGAACAGCCCTTAACCTTATTCAGCACATGAGCGGCATTGCAACCCTTACAAACAAGTGCGTTAAGGAAACAATCGGCACAAAGGGCACAATAGCAGACACAAGAAAGACACTTCCCGGTCTTCGCTCAATTCAGAAATATGCAGTTACCTGCGGTGGCGGACGTAATCACCGCTACAACCTTTCCGACTGTGCAATGCTTAAGGATAATCACATAGATGCCAAGGGTGGCATTACTCCCGCAGTAAAGGCACTCCGTGAGAAAATCGGCCACACAGTCAAGATTGAGGTTGAAACACGTACCCTTGACGAGGTTCGTGAGGCTCTCAATGCAGGTGCCGACATCATTATGCTTGATAATATGGATAATGAAACAATGGCAGAGGCAGTAAAAATTGTTGACGGCAAGGCTCTTCTTGAGGCATCAGGCAACCTTACCGCAGAAAGAATCCGCAGCGTTGCCGAGCTTGGTGTGGATATTCTTTCTATCGGTGCTCTTACTCATTCTGTTGAGGCATTTGATATTTCTATGAGAATGAAATAAATGTAGATTTTTGTACATAAATGTGGTAAAATGTGAAATCATATAAGTTTTTTCGGAGGAGAAAATGATAAAGAAGCTCATAAAGTTTTGGAAGAAAACTTCATATTATAAGTTCTGGCTTTATACCTGGCCCAAGCGTATGTACACAAAGTGGTTTGCGAAGCTGCCCATTGATGATAAAGCTATTCTTCTTGAGGCTCAGCACGGTACCGAAATCAACGGTAATATGTTCTACCTTATCAAGGAGTTAAGAACAAACAAGGCTTATGAGGACTACAAGGTGTATATGACCTGTCGTCCCGGCAACAAGGCAAAGTTTGAGGAAACCTTTGAGGCATACGGCATTGAGGGAGTAAATCTCCTTATTCTTTCCACAAAGGAATATATGAAGGTTCTTGCATCTGCAAAGTACCTTTTCAACGATAACACCTTCCTTCCCTTCTACCTTAAAAAGGAGGGTCAGGTTTACCTTAACACATGGCACGGCACACCCCTCAAAACTCTTGGTAAGGGCATTAAAAATGCCATGCATGGTATCGGCAACGCACAGAAAAACTTTGTTTGTGCCGATTACCTCCTTTACCCCAACGAATACACAATGAACCATATGGTTGAGGACTATATGCTTGAAAACATCGCCAAGGGCGAAAGCGTGCTTGCAGGCTATCCTCGTAACACAGCGTTCTATAATGCGGAGCGTGGCGCACAGATCCGCGAGGAGCTGGAGCTTGAGGGCAAAAAAATCTATGCATATATGCCCACCTGGCGTGGCTCTGTGGGTAACATTGACCAGAAGGCAAACACATACTTCAAATATTATCTTTATGAGCTGGACAAGCTCCTTGATGATGACGAAATCATTTACCTTAACCTTCACCCCATTGCTGTTAAGGACGTTGATTTCAACACCTTCACACACATCAGAAACTTCCCTGCACTTTATGAAACCTATGATTTTATGAACTGTGCAGATTGTCTTATCACAGACTATTCAAGCGTTTTCTACGATTATGCGGTAACAGGCAAAAAGTGTATTCTTTTCACTTTTGATCAGGAGGAATACTTTGCAGACCGCGGCGTTTACAAGCCCCTTTCCGAGCTTCCCTTCCCCAACGTAAAAACACTTGACGAGCTTCTTAAGGAGCTTCGCTCACCCAAAAATTATGACGATACAGCATTCCTTCAGGAATATTGTGCTTATGACTGCCCCGAGGCTTCAAAATATATTCTTGATTTTGTGCTCTTCGGCAAAAAGGCAGACAAGGTTAAAGAGGTTCCCATTAAGGATAACGGCAAAAAGAACGTTCTTATGTATCTTGGCAACCTTGACCAGAACGGCATTACAACGTCAGGCGTGAACCTTCTTAACAGCCTTGACACCTCTGAATGTAACTACTACATTTCATTCCCTGCAGACAAGGCAAAGGACCATCAGGATACTTTGGCAAACCTTCCCGAGGGTGTTAATTATTTCCCTGTTCAGGGCATCTTCAATCTTCCTTACCTTAAGATGAGGATGTGGCAGAAGTTCAACAAGCGCAAATTCCCCATCAAGCCTATGATGAAGCTTATGGATAAGGAATGGGAATACGAAATTCAGCGTATTTACGGCGGAATCCGTGTTGACGATGCAATTCAGTTCAACGGCTACGAAACAAAGATTATTCTCCTTTACTCAAAGTTTGACTGTAACACAAGCATTTACGTGCACAGCGATATGGTTAAGGAAATTGAGCTTAAGGACAATCAGCGTTGGGACGTTCTCGGCTATGCCTACAAGAAATATGACAACGTTGCACTCGTTACCGAGGACATTAGGGAATCAACAGCACGCTTTGTTAAAAAGACGGATAACTTCAGAATTGCTCACAATATGATTGCTTACGATGAAATCGTAAGGCGTGGTGAGGGCGAAATCGCATTTGACGAGGGCGTAACCGAGAGCAACAAGGAGCTTGACGAAATCAAGGAAATTCTTGCAGGCGACAGCAAGGTTCTTGTAAGCGTTGGCAGATATTCACCTGAAAAGGACCACAAGCGCATGATAGATGCCTTCAATAAGGTATGGCTTGAAAACAATAACACCTATTTTGTTATTATCGGTGGTATTCAGCGTGACGGCATTTACGACGAGCTTTGCGAATACGTTGAAACACTTCCCTGTGGCAACAACGTAATTCTTATTCTTTCAATGACAAACCCATTACCCATTGTAAAGGCTTGTGACGGCTTTATTCTTGCATCACACTACGAGGGCTTCGGTCTTGTTATTGTTGAGGCTGACATTTTGGGTCTTCCCGCTGTTTCAACTGACATTACAGGTCCACGTACCTTTATGCAGAAGAATAACGGCACACTTGTTGAAAACACCTTTGACGGTGTTGTTGAGGGTATGAAGATGCTTATTGACGGCAAGGTTCCCATGCTCACAACTGATTACAAGAAATATAATGAGGACGCTCTTGAGGAGTTCAAGGCCCTTATCAGATAAAATATGAGAGGACTCTAAATACAGTGGCCGAATCCATCCCTTGGGTGTGGTTCGGCACTTTTTGTAAGGTGATAATATGAAAAAAATGTTTTCCTCCTACGACCTTAAAAACAAGGATGAGGCGTGGATAAAATACACTCTGCCAAAGCTGCGCTATGCGGAGTACAGGGAAGCTCTGCCCTTGGACGACAAGGCAATTCTCCTTGAATCACAGCACGGTGCAGAAATGATGGGCAACGTTTTTCACTTGCTCAAGGCGTTGACAACAAATCCAAAATACAGCGGATATAAGCTGTATCTGTGCTGCAGGGGAAGCAAGAAAAACCGCTTTTCATACATACTTGAAAATAACGATATGAAAAGCGTTCAGCTTGTGGAATTATCTACGGATGAATATATAAGGGCATTGGCATCATCAAAATATATTATAAATGACAACACCTTTTTGCCATTCTTTGTGAAGCGTGAGGGTCAGGTTTATCTTAACACGTGGCACGGCACACCCCTTAAAACACTTGGCAAAAGCATAAAGAATGCCATGCACGGCATAGGAAATGCACAAAAGAATTTTGTCAGCGCAGACTATCTGCTTTATCCCAATAAATATACAATGAACCACATGGTAGAGGACTATATGCTTGAAAATATAGCCCCCTCAAAATGTGTTCTGAACGGATATCCCCGAAACTCCGCGTTTTTCAAGGAGGGGCTTGGCGATGCAGTCCGTAAGAGCATGGAAATACCCGAGGGTATGAAAATATATGCATATATGCCCACTTGGAGAGGTGCAGTTGGTGACATTGCAGGAGATGCAAATGCCCGACTTAAGGAATACCTGCACCAGATAGATGCTGCCCTCAATGATGATGAAAGACTGTACCTTAACCTGCACCCCATTGCCGTTAAGGATATAGACGTTAAGGATTTCAAGCGCATCAGGAATATTCCCGTAAGGTTTGACACCTACGATTTTCTTACAAGCACCGACTGCCTTATAACCGACTATTCAAGCGTGTTTTATGATTACGCCGTGTCAGGCAAAAAGTGTGTGCTTTTCACCTATGATGAGGAGGAATATTTTGCCGACCGAGGCGTGTATATGTCCTTGTCGGAGCTTCCCTTCCCCAAGGTGAAAACGGTGGAGGCTCTTATGGAGGAGCTTCGCTCACCCAAGGAATATGACGACAAGGCGTTCATAAACGAATATTGCTGTTACGATTGTGCCGAGGCATCAGAAAATATACTTGACCTTATGCTGTTTTCTGAAAAATCCTCAAAAACAGAGGCCCTTGACGTGGCAAACAACGGCAAGAAGAACGTTTTGGTTTATGCCGACAGGCTTGATGAGGCTGCGGTTAATGAAGCCTTAAGCACCTTGTCCTGTAAGGATGAAAACCTGTTCCTTAGCTTCTTTGCAGACAAGGGCAAGGAGAATATGCAGACCTTGGCAGGGCTCCCTGCAGGGGTAAGCTATTTCCCAATTCAGACAGATATTTCTACCGATGAGGACAAGGCTAAAATATGGAAAAAGCTTCTTGCCTCAAGGGGCTTTATGCTTGGTGACGGAGAAGCCGCACACGTTGAAGTGATGGGTGCATTCGGTGATGCAGCCTTCAGCAAGGCAATCAACCTTTCAGGTGAGGAAATAAAAATTTCAAAATATTTCAAATAAAAAAAGAGGATTACATTTTTTGATGTAATCCTCTTTTGATTTTATTGTTTTGTGGGCTTATCAGGTTAATTCAAACTGACCTGTGTAAAGCTTGTAATACTTGCCCTGCTGTGCAAGGAGCTCGTCGTGGTCGCCCTTTTCAATAATCTCGCCCTTTTCAAGCACCATAATTGCATTTGAGTTTCGTACTGTTGAAAGTCTGTGAGCAATAACGAAAACTGTTTTGCCCTCCATAAGTGTATCCATACCCTTTTCAATAAGTCTTTCGGTACGTGTGTCAATGGAGCTTGTTGCCTCGTCAAGGATAAGCACGGGTGGGTCTGCAACAGCGGCACGTGCAATTGCAAGGAGCTGTCTTTGTCCCTGTGAAAGGTTGCTGCCGTCACCTGTGAGCATTGTGTCGTAGCCCTCGGGCAATCTGCTGATAAAGCTGTGTGCATTTGCAAGCTTTGCCGCCTTTACAACGTCCTCGTGTGTGGCATCAAGCTTACCGTAGCGGATGTTTTCCTCAACTGTTCCTGTGAACAGGTGAGTGTCCTGAAGCACCATTGCAAGGGAGCGTCGCAGATCGTCCTTTTTAATCTTTTTGATATTGATGCCGTCGTAGGTGATTTTACCCTCCTGGACGTCGTAGAACCTGTTTATAAGGTTTGTAATGGTTGTTTTACCTGCACCGGTTGAGCCAACAAAGGCAATCTTCTGACCGGGCTTTGCATAAAGTGAAACGTTCTTGAGAACTGTCTTTTTGCTGTTGTAAGAAAAGGTAACATCGTGGAAGCGAACGTCGCCCTTGAGGGGGGTGTAGGTAACGCTTCCGTCAGCAGAGTGGGGGTGCTTCCAAGCCCATTTGCCTGTTCGTGCTTCACTTTCGGTAACGTTGCCGTCTTCGTCAATTTCTGCATTTACAAGGGTAACGTAGCCGTCGTCCTCCTCGTGCTTTTCATCAATAACCTCAAAAATTCTTTCAGCACCTGCAAGGGCAAGCAGAATGTTGTTCATCTGCTGTGAAACCTGTGTAATTGGGTTTGAGAACTGCCTTGTGTACTGCAGGAAGGATGCAAGTGAGCCGATTGTAAGTGCGCCTGAGAAGCCACCAAGCAGGAAGCCTGTAAAGCCCTGCTGTGCATCTGCAAGGTTAAGGATTATAAATGCACCAAAGGCCGCAGAAAGCGTGAAGTTGATGTATGAAATGTTACCCATAATGGGCATAAGAACGCTTGCAAAGGTGTGAGCCTTTGTGGCAGATTTTCTGAAATCCTCGTTGATTTGTGTGAAATCCTCTTTTGATTTGTCTTCGCGGCAGAAAACCTTAACAACCTTAAGACCCTCAATAAGCTCCTCAATATAGCCGTTCACGCTACCAACGGCTGCCTGCTGCTTGCGGAAATATTTTGAGCTCTTGCCACCGACAAACTTGATAACAAAAAGCATAACTGCAAGCATAAGGATTATAAGTCCTGTAAGAGCGGGGCTGATATAAAGCATCATAATGAAGATACCTACTGCCATAACGCCTGATGAAATCAACTGAACAAGACCCTGGCTGATAGCCTCACGGACTGTGTCAACGTCGTTTGTAAAGCGGCTCATAAGCTCACCGTGGGTGTGAGTATCGTAGTATTTTATTGGTAAATCAAGAAGGTGGTCAAACAGGTCGCGCCTTAAAAGGTTAAGCGTTTTCTGTGAAACGTTAAGCATAAGGCGTGAGTGAGCGTACTGCGAAGCGGCACCGAGAAGGTAAAGCAACGCAAGTGCACCAAGCATTTTCACAAGATTTGAAACGTCGCTTGAGCCTGTGTTAAGAAGGTTACCGATTTCGTTGATAATGGGTGTCAGGAGATAGGTGCCGGCAATGTTTGCAACAGATGCAAACAGAACAAGGAAAATAACAAGTGCAACAAGACCCTTGCTTTTTGCAACGTAGGAGAGAAGTCGTCCGATTGTTTTACCTACGTTTTTGGGTTTTCCGACCATCATCTTTTTGCCGGGGCCGTGACCGCCTGCCATGGGTGGGGCTTTTTTGTTTTCAGACATTTTCTTCACTCCCTTCTTACTGTTCCATTTTGCTTTCCTGCTGTGAGATGTACACGTCCTTGTAAATCTCGTTGCGCTGGAGCAATTCGTCGTGTGTGCCTATATCGTCAATCTTGCCGTCATCAAGAACAATTATTCTGTCAGCGTGCTGAATTGAGTTGATTCGCTGAGCAATGATAATCTTCGTTGTTTCGGGTAACAGGTTTTTCATGCCCTCGCGGATTTTGCCGTCGGTTGCTGTGTCAACCGCGCTTGTAGAGTCGTCAAGGATGAGTACCTTGGGCTTTTTGAGTATTGCTCGGGCAATACAAAGTCGCTGCTTCTGTCCGCCTGAAACGTTGACACCGCCCTGACCGAGGTCTGTTTTGTAGCCGTCGGGGAAGTTCATTACAAAGTCGTCTGCCTGAGCAATTCTTGCAGCGTCGCGGATTTCATCCATAGTGGCAGCCTCGTTACCCCAACGGAGGTTTTCTTCAATTGTGCCTGAGAAAAGCAGATTTGTCTGCAGCACCATTGAAACGCTGTCGCGGAGATTGTGGAGGGTGTAATCCTTTACGTTTCTGCCGCCTACAAGCACCTGACCCTCCGTAACGTCATAAAGTCGGGGAATAAGGTGCACCAATGATGTTTTTGCACTACCTGTGCCACCAAGAATACCTATTGTTTCACCAGATTTTATGGAAAGGTTAACGTCCTTGAGCACGTTGTTTTCTGCAGCGTCGCTGTATTTGAAGGAAACACCGATGAACTCAACGCTGCCGTCGGCTACTGCAAGTGCAGGGTCAGCATCATCGTCTGTAATGTGGGGCTTTTCGTCAAGGACCTCGCAGATACGGGTGATAGCCGCCTTTGCCATAACGGAAAGAACGAAAATCATTGAAATAATCATCAGCGACATAAATATCTGCTGAATGTAGGTGATAAAGCTCATAAGGTCGCCAAGCTGCATTGTGCCGCCAAGTATAAGCTTTGAGCCAATCCACAATACCAATAAAATACAGGAGTAGATTGACAATGTCATTATAGGTCCGTTAAGGATAATAAGCTTTTCGGCATAAACGGAGGCATCGCGGAGCTCGTCGTTTGAAATGCGGAAGTTTTCTTTTTCGTGCTGTGCACGGACAAATGCCTTAACAACGCGTGCACCAACAAGCTTTTCCTGAATATAATTGTTAATCTTATCATACTTTTTGAACATGGCGGTAAAGCGCTTGTGTGCAAGTGAGCCGATAAGGAGAATAAGACCGAACATAATGGGTGCAATGCACATAAACACAAGGGACAGCTTTTTGTTAATGGTGAATGCCATTGAAATCGCCATTATGAACATAAGGGGAGAGCGGATAAGCATTCTGAGAGCCATCATAAAGCCCATCTGTGTCATATTTATGTCGGTTGTCATTCGTGTAATAAGTGAGCCGGTTGAGAATTTGTCAATGTTTGAGAATGAGAAATCCTGAATCTTGTTAAAAATGCCTGCTCGCAGCTCGGAGCCAAAGCCCATACCTGCCTTTGCAGCAAAGAATGCGGCGGCAGCACCACAGGTGAGTGATATGAGAGAAAGGCCAAGCATAAATGCGCCTGTTGACAGGATAAGGTCTGTTCCCGCCTTGTCTGCAAAGCCCATTTTTATGAGTATGTCAGCAATAAAGCTGTCCTTTTCTGAAATTGACTGTCCACCGATACCGCAGTCAACGATAATTGACATGAGCAAGGGTATGGTAACCTCAATGAGTACCTCTAATACAATGCACAGGGGTGAAAGTATTGCAGGTATGCGGTACTTTTTTGCATAGGGTAAAATTTTGCGTAGCATCATTTATTATCTCCTTCTCCGTTTTTGTTCAGTAATGCGGAAATTTCTTCCGGACTAAAGCTTTTTGAATCAAGGTTTTCGTGCAGTCGGGTCAGAAGGCTGTGGAGTGTGTCCATTTCCTCCTGTGTGAAGCCCTTGAACATTTCCTTGTCCGTGGTTTCACATATTTTCACAAACTGTCTTAGGGTCTCGGCGCCCTTTTCTGTTACCGACAGGTGGTTTTTTCTGCAATCCTCCCGGTCAGCGGTCCTTGTTATAAGCCCCGCTTTTTCAATTCGCTTCAGGGAGGTTGCCGCGCTGGCAGGGGATATGTGCAGCGCTCGTGCAAGCTCCTTTTGTGTGCAGCCGTCGTGCTCGGTAACGTACCTGAGAATTGATGGCTGACCAAAATACAAGCCCACCTTTGAGGCAGATTTCGTTATCTGACACCGATGTATAACCGATATGGATATGAATTGGTGAACTAATTCTCTGAGCTCCATTTCAGGCTCCTCTCAAAAATAGTTAAACGTTTAATTTTATTGCTTTGTATATATTACCATTTTTTCACGATTTATTATTCCAAAAAAGAATAAACACCTATATATTTATATATTTACATTTTATTAAAAAATGAGCGTGTATAAAAACATAACAAATACGCCTGTTTTGTTTTGTATCCTATTACAGGAAAAATGACAAAACTTATGCAATATCACCAAAAACAGGACTGCAATTTTAATAAGGGTTTGAACAAAATATATCAAATAATCTTGAAAATGACAGGCGAATTTGATATTATTACATTGATGTACTACAATTTTCGGTGGTGAAGATGTGGAAAAGACGGTAAAAAACGATAATTACAATGATTTTCCTCTTTACGTGTTCCATCAGGGGCGTAACTTTAAGGCGCAGGAGCTTCTTGGTGCCCATAAGGTTGAGGAGGGGAAATACGTTTTCAGAGTGTGGGCTCCCCACGCTGCGGCAGTTTACGTTGTGGGCGATTTCAACGGCTGGAGTGAGGACGCTTCACCGATGTATAAGCTCAGCGACGGCGGTGTATGGGAGGCATACGTTGAGGGCGTGAAGAATTTTCACGCATATAAGTACCTGATTTACACCCCCGACGGCTTCAGGTGTTATAAGGCGGACCCATATGCAATTCACGCGGAAACAAGGCCGGGCACAGCCTCCAAAATTTTTGAGGGCAGCTACAAATGGCGCGATTCTGCTTGGCTTAAGAAAAGGCGAGAGTCCTCTGTTTACAAATCACCTGTTAATATATATGAGGTTCACCTTGGCTCGTGGAAAATATTTGACGACGGCAACAATATGAGCTATCGTCACCTTGCCAAGGAGCTTGTAAGCTACGTCAAGAATATGGGCTACACCCACGTGGAGCTTATGCCTGTCGCGGAGCATCCCTTTGATGGCTCCTGGGGCTATCAGGTTACAGGCTATTTCGCAGTAACCTCAAGGTACGGTACACCCGATGATTTCAAGTTCTTTATTGACGAATGCCACAAGGCGGGAATCGGTGTTATTGTGGACTGGGTGCCTGCCCACTTCCCCAAGGATGCACACGGACTTGCTGACTTTGATGGTGATGCCTGCTATGAGTACAAGGACTCACGCAAGGGCGAGCACCTTCAATGGGGCACCAAGATATTTGACTTTGGCAGGAACGAGGTGCAGAGCTTCCTCATTTCAAACGCCTGCTTCTGGTTTGATGAGTACCACGTTGACGGACTTCGTGTTGACGCGGTTGCATCAATGCTCTACCTTGACTACGGCAGGGAGGACGGTCAGTGGATTGCCAATGAAAACGGCGGCAATGAAAACCTTGAGGCAGTTGCCTTTATGAGAAATCTTAACGAGGCGGTGTTTGCGCAGCATGGCGACGTTATGATGATTGCCGAGGAAAGCACGGCGTGGCCTATGGTTTCCAAGCCTGTATATATGGGCGGACTTGGCTACAACTTCAAGTGGAATATGGGTTGGATGAACGATATTCTCCGATACTTCTCCCTTGATGGTATCCACAAAAAGTATAATCACGATTTAATTACCTTCTCATTTTTCTATGCATTCAGCGAGAACTTTGTGCTGCCCATATCTCACGATGAGGTTGTGCACGGCAAATGCTCTCTCATAAATAAAATACCCGGCAACTACAATGAAAAGTTTGCAGGTGTGCGAGCCTTCCTTGGTTATATGTACGCTCATCCCGGCAAAAAGCTGTTGTTTATGGGTACGGAGTTCGGTCAGTTCATTGAGTGGGACTACAAAAAGGGCCTTGACTGGATTCTGCTTGATTACGAAATGCACGTTTTACTTCAAAGCTACACACGAGAGCTTAACAGATTCTATAAAAAGAACTCACCTCTGTGGGAGATTGATTACAGCTGGGAGGGCTTCAAGTGGATTGTCAGTGACGATAAGGACAATTCAGTTATTGCCTTCGTAAGGTGCAACGAGGCAGACGAAAAGCTTCTTGCGGTCTGCAACTTTACACCCGTGCCACGCGGCAGCTACAAAATCGGTGTTCCCGATGCAGAAAGCTACGAAATTGTTTTCAACTCCGACAGCGCTAAATTTGGCGGAACAGGTGAAAGGCTCAAAAAGACCTATAAGGTCAAAAAAGGTATGATGCACGGCTTTGATAACTATATTGAGCTTTCCTTACCGCCTATGACAACGCTTTATTTAAAGCAGAACAAGGCACAGGAAGCTACTGAAAACGCTAAAAAATAAATCTATATATACATTGAAAGGAATGTGACAGTAATGGCAAAAAAGACAGAATGTATAGCAATGCTCCTTGCGGGCGGTCAGGGTTCAAGACTTGGTGTGCTTACAAAGAACATTGCAAAGCCCGCAGTACCCTATGGCGGCAAGTACAGAATTATTGACTTCCCGCTTTCAAACTGCGTGAACTCAGGTATTTACACAGTAGGTGTTCTCACACAGTATCAGCCCCTTGAGCTTAACGATTACATCGGCAACGGTGGTCCCTGGGACCTTGACCGTGCAAACGGTGGTGTGCACATTCTCTCACCCTATCAGCAGATTGAGGGCACAGAGTGGTACAAGGGCACAGCAAACGCTATTTATCAGAATATTCAGTTTATTGACAGATATAATCCCGAATACGTTGCAATCCTTTCAGGTGACCATATCTACAAAATGGACTACGCAAAAATGCTTCAGTTCCACAAGGAAAAGGATGCGGCTTGTACAATTGCAATGCTTGAGGTCCCGTGGGAGGAAGCATCGCGCTTCGGCCTGATGTTTACTGATGATGACGGCAGAATCACAGCGTTTGAGGAAAAGCCAAAGGAGCCCAAGAGCAACAAGGCATCTATGGGTGTTTATATGTTCACATGGTCAAAGCTTCGTCAGTACCTTATTGATGATGAAAACAACCCCGAGTCATCAAACGACTTCGGTAAAAACGTTATCCCCGCAATGCACGAGGCAGGCGAAAGACTTTTCGCTTACGGCTTTGACGGCTATTGGAAGGACGTTGGAACAATTGACTCTCTCTGGGAGGCAAACCTCGACATCCTTAATCCCAAGGTTAACATTGACCTCAGCGACAACTCCTGGAAGATTTACGGCAGAGGAACAAACGCTGCTCCCCAGTACATTTCAGATAAGGCTGTTATTGAAAATTCAATTGCGGCTGCAGGCTGTGAAATTGAGGGTAAAATTGACTACTCAATCCTTTTCAATGACGTAACAGTTGAAGAGGGCGCTTTTGTTGATTACTCAATCGTGATGCCCGGTGCTGTTATCAAAAAGGGCGCAGTTGTTCAGTATGCGATGGTTGCTGAAAATGCAGTTATTGAAGAGGGCGCCATTGTTGGTGAAAACCCTGAAAAGTGCGATGACCTTGAAAAATGGGGCGTAAGCGTTGTTGGTGCAGGTGTTACCGTTGGCAAAAACGCCAAGGTAAAGGCACAGTCAATGATTGCAGAAGACGTTAAGGAGGGCGAAACAGTATGATAGCTAAAAATGTTCTCGGAATAGTTTATTCCAACTCATATGATTCAAATCTGAATGCACTTACTGCCAGACGTACAATGGGCTCAGTTCCCTTTGGCGGCAGATACAGACTTATTGACTTCCCGCTTTCCAATATGGTTAACTGCGGAATCACAAAGGTTGGCGTTATTGCTAACAGCAACTTCCATTCACTTATGGACCACATCGGCAGCGGCAGACCCTGGGACCTTTCACGTAAGGTTGACGGCCTTACAATGCTGCCTCCCTTCACACCCACTCATGCAGACAGCAACAACAGAATTGACACACTTGCTCGTATAATGGAATACATTTCACATTCAAAGCAGGAGTACGTTCTCCTTATGGATTCAAACTTTGTCTGCAATATGGACCTTAAAAAGCTTATGAGCTTCCATTCAGGCAAAAATGCAGATATTACAGTTGCTTATTGCACAGGCGGTGCTCCAAAGCTTTACAATCAGGCGGTTGTTGAGCTTGACATTACAGGTAAGGTTACAAGCGTTGGCATTGACGTTAAAACAAACGACGACGTTAACTATCTTGCAAACGTTGTGCTTATCAGAAAGGCTCTCCTTGAAAGACTTATCGGTGATGCACAGAGCTATGCAAGCGTAAGCTTTGAAAAGGATATCCTTCAGAAAAACGTTGAAACACTCAACATTTACGGCTACAAGGTTGATGAGTGGAACTGCACAATTGACAGTATGGAAACATACTTTGCAGCAAATATGGCATTGCTTGAAAAGGCAACAAGAAAATCACTCTTCAATTCACAGAGCCCTGTTTATACAAAGGTTCGTGACGATATGCCTGTTATTTACGGTCTTTCATCTGACTGTAAAAATTCACTTATTGCTGACGGCTGTCAGATTGAGGGTACAGTTAAAAACAGCATTGTTTTCCGTGGTGCAAGGGTTGCAAAGGGCGCAGTTGTTGAAAACTCCATCCTTATGCAGGATGCCTTCGTTGGTGAGGATGCTAAGCTTAACTGTGTAATTATGGACAAAAACACAGTTATTACACCCAAAAAGGTGCTTTCAGGTGACAAGAGCTATCCCTTGTTCGTTGGCAAGCACATCGTTATTTAAAAAAACGGTATTTAATTCGGGAGGTGTTTTGTTATGGCAGTTTGTCCTGTTTGCGGCTGTAAGACCGATGCACTTGATTTTGTTCAGGGCACAGTCGGCAGCTGGTCAGGTGATATTTGCTCCTTTTGTGAAAAGCAGTTAAAGAGCATTGATGCGGAGAAGGGTCTTACAGAGGCTCAGCTCAGGTGGGTCAACGCCGCGCTTTCAAAGGACGTTGTCCGTGAGGAGGAGCTGCTCGCAGCCCTTACGGCCTTGTCGGGGTATGCTCCAAGAGTGCCTGAGGTGAGCGTTGCTCAACCCTCGGCAGCCACGTATAATTCTGCAAATCAAAGCACCCCTGCTTACGCTCCCGTGGCAGGGGGACAGACGGATGATGCTGCAATAAGGCAGCTTTTACAGCGTATTGAGTCCCTTGAACAGCAGCTTCGTGTTATGAAAAGAACAGCGCTTATAAAAACGATACTTGAAATTTGTGTTCCCATAATCCTGGGTATTATAATCCTTATTGTGTTCTTTTCATCGGGTCTGTTTGATTCACTGTCGGGATTGTATAATGAGTTTATGTAAACCATTCTTAACAGAAGTTAAAGGAGAAAATTATGAAGGTTTTATATGCAGCAAGTGAGGCGTTGCCCTTTATTGCCAGCGGCGGTCTTGGTGACGTTGCAGGTTCACTTCCTCAGGCGTTAAGAAAGCGCCTTGTGGGTTGCCGCGTGGTTATGCCTCTTTATGATAATATTAAGCAGGAGCTTAAGGATACAATGAAGTTTATCACAAGCATTTCCGTGCCTGTTGCTTGGCGCAGACAGTATTGTGGTATTTTTGAAGCAAGGTCAGGCGGCGTTATTTACTACCTCCTTGATAATCAGTATTATTTCAAGCGCGATTCTCTTTATGGCTATTACGATGATGCAGAGCGCTTTGCGTTCTTCTCACGCGCCATTCTGGAGATTATTCCCCACATTGATTTCAAGCCCGACGTTATCCATTGTAACGACTGGCAGACAGCATTGACACCTGTTTATTACAGCACAATCTATGCAAATCAGCCCGGCTATGAAAACATCAAAACAGTTTTCACCATTCACAACATTCAGTATCAGGGCGTATATGGCGAGGAGCTTATTGATAACGTTGTTGGTATTGATCACGCTCACCGCAGCCTTGTGGAATATGACGGTGCAGTAAACCTTATGAAGGGCGGTATTGAGTGTGCAAATGCGGTTACAACCGTTAGCCCCTCTTATGCCAACGAAATTCTTGATCCGTGGTATTCACACGGCCTTGATACAATTCTTCGTCAGCGCTGCTACAAGCTACGCGGTATTCTTAACGGTATTGACGTTGAAAACTACAACCCCGAAACAGATAAGGACGTTTTCAAAAATTACAGCGCAGATAACGTGCGCGGTAAATATGTGAACAAAAAAGAACTCCAGAAGCTTCTTGGGCTTCCGGAGAAGAGTGATACACCTGTAATGGGTATGGTTACAAGACTTGTTTCACACAAGGGTCTTGACCTTTGCAAGGAGGTTCTCGATGAGCTCCTTGCAACAACAGATATTCAGCTTGTTGTTCTCGGCTCAGGTGACTATCAGTATGAGGAGTTCTTCCGCGGTCTTGCAGAGAGATATCCCGAGCAGGTTGGCTTGTGCCTTGGCTTTATTCCCGACCTTGCACGTAAAATCTATGCAGGTGCAGACTTCTTCCTTATGCCCTCCAAGAGTGAGCCCTGCGGTCTTTCACAGATGGTTGCTCTGCGCTACGGTACAATTCCGATTGTCCGTGAAACAGGCGGTCTGCGCGACTCTGTAAGAGATAGCGGTGACGGTGAAGGAAACGGCTTCGTTTTCTCATCATACAACGCTCACGATATGCTCCACGCTATCAGACGTGCCGTTGAAGGCTACAGCGACAAGAAGGGCTGGCCCATTCTCGTTAAGCGTGCAATGGACAGCGACAACAGCTGGGGCAAATCAGCAAATGACTATATCAAGATGTATAAGGAAGTTCTTAAGGGTTAATCATTGGGCTTTAAGGTGCCCGCAGTCTTTCTGATTATACCTTCAACACCTTTGATGACGGCCTCGATGCTTTTGGGTTCGGGGCCGCCGTATCGTCTTGCATTGACGGTCTTTTCGGGGAATTCAGCAAGGTACATTTCTGTCATTGACAGGGCAACTGCCTGAGCAAGCTTGGGCGGAATGCTGAACCACCTTTTTGGAATGTAGCCAAGCTGTGCAGCAGCAAAGAGGGTGCGGTAAATTGTCAGTGCATAAAGCATATCGGCGGCATCACCTGCCTGTGCAGAGCCTGCGTCCATACGCTCGTGTGTCTGAATAGCAGCACGGTAAATCGTGCGGGTGTTGAATATTACGTCCTCCTCGCGGTCATCAAGGGCATTTGCAGAAAGACCTGAGCGGCTGTCTGTTCTGCCAAGAATGTAGTCCGAGGTAACGTCGTAGTAATCTGAAACACGGCACAGAAAATCAAGGTTGAATTCACGGATTCCCTTTTCATAATGTGATAAAAGCGCCTGTGATATGCCCAACTCTATTGCGGCAGTTTTCTGACTGAGACCCTTCTCGGTACGTAATTCAACAAGTCGTTCGGCGTATGTAGCCATATAGTCACATCCCTATCTGAAATAAATATTATACATATTGTATAATACTATACACTATCCCACAGGAGAATGCAATGAAAACTTACACTATTCATTTAATAAGACACGCTCTCACTCAGGGCAACCTTGAGGGCAGATACATTGGTCAGACCGACGAGCCTCTTTGCAACGAGGGCATTGAGCAGCTTCAGAAAATGAAGGCTGACTATGATTATCCTTACCCCGACGTGGTGTTTACAAGCACCCTCAAGCGCTGTATTGAAACTGCTCACATACTCTATCCCGACAAAACCCCCATTGAAATGAGGGGCTTTGAGGAGTGCGATTTTGGTGAGTTTGAAGGCCATACAGCCGATGAGCTCAAGCCTTACGAGGAGTTTTCACAATGGCTTGCAGGCGGTGAGGATGCAAAGCCCCTCAACGGTGAAAGCAATGGCGAATTTGCAACAAGGGTGTGCAACGTTTTCCAGAAAACCGTTGACGGTATGATTAAAACAGGCACAAAATCCGCCGCAATTATTACCCACGGCGGTGTTATAATGTCAATCCTTGCAGCCTTCGGCGTACCGGAGCTTCCCATGACAGAGTGGCTTTGTCCCTCAGGCTGCGGTTATACAGTCCGTATAACTCCCTCGCTTTGGAGTAAGGTTCGCAAGCTTGAGGTAATCAACGAGGTTCCCGCAGAGCCACTTACTCAGATGCAGGAGGACAGGCTGTGGGATTACTATCCCGAGCTTCCTGAGGATGATGAGTGGGATGACGGCGGCGATTTGTCTATTTAATTATAAATTATAAATTTTGGGGCTACGCCGTTATTATAAAGCTTCGCATCTTTGTAAGTTGATAATGCTTTTTATAATAGCTGCACGCAGTGCCCGATAATTTTGCATTCTGCATTCTGCATTTTGCATTTCAAGAAATGGTGATTTTATGTCCGACTACAAAATCTATGCTAACCATGCACATCTTTTTCCTAAAAACACAAAGCCCAATGCTGATATAGACAAGCTGAAGGAGTTAATGTCTGCCTGCGGAATTGAAAAGGCGGTTTGCTTTGCGCCATTTCAGAATCAGATGGATATGTATGACGTTTCAAGGGGTCAGAATCCCAACGATTGGCTTGCAAATGAAATAAAGAATGAGCCTTCACTTGTTGGCTTCGGCTCAATAAACTTTGAAAAGGACAACCTTAAGGAGCAGGTCAAGCACATAAGTGAGCTCGGACTTAAGGGTATAAAAATTCACCCTGCCTATCAGGAGGTTAAGGTGGATTCGCCTGAGCTTTTTCAGGTTTATGAGCAGGCACAGGAGGAAAATCTGTTCCTTTCATTCCATACAGGTCTTCATTGGCACAGAATCAGGGATTATCAGATGCTCCTGTTTGACGAGGTGGCATATCATTTCCCAAGGCTCCGCTTCAGTATGGAGCACATGGGCGGCTACAGCTTCTTTAAAGAGGCTCTGCTTGTAATGAACAATAACTCCCGCGATGAAATACAGCACGTTTTCGCAGGGTGGACAAGCATACCTATGGGTGAGGATGAGTTCGGAAACCCCCGCAAGGGCGTGTGGACCCTCACAGACGACGACCTTTGCGACCTGATTTATCAGACAGGCACGGAGCGTAGCATCTTCGGTCTTGATTTCCCCTATAATGATATCAAAAAAACCAAGAAGGCTATTGACCGAATCAAAAATCTACCCATATCCGAGGAAGCCAAGCGAGGTATCCTTGGTGAAAATTTAAAGAGAGAGTTGAATCTATAAAAAATGGTGGTGTAAGCGTGAGCCTACACCACCTTGCTTTATTTATCCAACAGCTTTTCTGCATTTAAGTGATAAATTTTTTCCTTGTCACCCTGTGAAAGGTCAAGGGTTTCAATCATACCAACGTCCCAATGTGGCGCGTGCCACGGACAGTCCGAGCCGAACAGGATAAGGTCAGCACCCTTTTTGTCAAGTATTCTTTGCGCTCTGTCCTTGGGCATTGCGGCATAGCCGAATGCAGTATCAAAATAAACGGGGATATCACACAGATATTTCAGCACGTCCTCACCCATATTTGCGGAGCCCCAATGGGCGCACACCATAGGTGAGTCAATCCACTTGGCTGCTTTGCGGAGCCTTTCGGGTGTGGCATGGTATGGGGCAGGGTAGCCCATATCCTCACCTGCGTGAAAAAGGATTATAAGTCCAAGCTGTGAAGCCCTTTTGTAAAGGGGCTTCATTTTTTCATCATCTACAAAGAATTGCTGATATTCGGGGTGGAGCTTTATGCCCTTTAAGCCCATATCCTTTATTCTTTCAAGCTCACAAAGGGCGTTTTCAGCGTGGGGATAAACCGAGCCGAAGGGTATAATGCTGTCGCTTTCACAAGATTTTACAAAATCGTTGACAGCCTGCTGCTGTTTTTCATTTGTGGCAATGCCTAAAACCACGCTTTTTGAAATACAGTCACGCTCCATAACTGACTTAAGCCCTGCAAGAGTGCCGTCGGTCTGCGGAATAAGTCCCCCCGAGGCAAAGCTCAGCTTTTCCATTGCGGCTTGGGCAATTTTGTCGGGGAAGGCATGGGTATGGAAATCTATTATCAAAGTAAAACCTTCTTTTATTGAATAATCTTGTAAATCAAGGCTTCGTTCTCGGGCTTGACCGCAGTAAGCTCAATAGCCGATAAAAATCGTTTTTCTGCTCCTTCAAATGCTTTTTTATTGCAGGAGTAAAGGGTGGCAAGTGTATCGCCACAGGCTACGAAATCACCTGTTTTTTTATTAAGAATGATACCTGCGCTCATATCAATGAGGTCGTCCTTTGTTTCGCGGCCTGCACCAAGCATAACCGAGGCAATGCCCATTGCCTCTGCATCGGTTTTTGCAATATATCCGTCACAGGTAGCCTTAACCTCATAGGTGTAGTCTGCCTTGGGGAACAGGTCGGGATTGTCCACCCATTCGCCATTGCCGCCCTGTGCGCTTATCCATTCCTTGAATTTCAGAAGTGCCCTGCCTGACGTCAGAGCATCCTCGGTAAGAGCACGTGCTTCTGCAGTTGAAATGCCCCTTGAAAGAGATACAATCTGTGTTGCAAGGGTAAGGCAAACCTCTTTTAAATCCTCGGCACCCCTGTTGTTGAGCACGTCAATTGCTTCCTTTACCTCAAGGGCATTGCCGATATTAAGACCCAAGGGTCTTTCCATATTTGTGATAACGGCCGAGGTGTTTCTTCCGCAGTTGTTGCCGATTTTAACCATTTCACGTGCAAGCTCTTCCGCAGTCTCGGGTGTTTTCATAAATGCGCCTGAGCCGTATTTAACGTCAAGCACAATTGTGTGAGAGCCTGCAGCAAGCTTCTTCGACATAATGCTTGATGCAATAAGCGGAATGCTGTCAACTGTTGCAGTAACGTCGCGCAAGGCGTAAAGCTTTTTGTCGGCAGGGGTAAGGTTGCCTGTCTGTCCCACAACTGCAACACCGATTTTTTCAACCTGAGCAAAAAACTCCTCGGGGGAGAGTGCGGTATTGAAGCCCTCAACAGACTCTAATTTATCAATAGTGCCGCCTGTGTGACCAAGGCCTCTGCCGCTCATTTTTGCCATAACACAGCCCAAGGAAGACACAATGGGAGCAACAATAAGTGTTGTTTTATCACCAACACCGCCGGTGCTGTGCTTGTCAACGGTGTCCTTGCCAAAGCGGCTCAGGTCAACTGTGTCGCCCGAGTGAGCCATAGCCATTGTCAGGTCTGCAGTTTCCCTTTCAGTCATTCCCACGTAAAAAATTGCCATACAAAGGGCAGAAGCCTGATAGTCGGGGATTGTGCCGTCAACGTAGCCCTTTATAAAAAATTCAATTTCGGCAGTAGAAAGCTCACCGCCGTCACGCTTCTTTTTTATAATATCGTAAACTCTCATTATTTTACGTCCTTTGGTGAAAATGATAAGGGTAAAAGCTCGCCTAACGTTATTGTTTTATATTCGGCTTCGTTTATACCCAGAATTATTTTAAAATCGTCATCACAAAACTCACGCATAACCTGACGGCATACACCGCAGGGGGCAAAAATGCCATCAACCCTGCCGTTTTTACCGCCAACAACTGCAATGGCAGAAAAATCTGTCACACCCTCGGATATTGCCTTGAATATAGCAACCCTTTCTGCACAAACAGTAGGTGAAAATGCGGCGTTTTCAATATTGGTGCCTGTATAGACCTTGCCCTCCTTTGTCAGCAGGGCGGCACCCACCTTGCAGCCTGAATATGGAGAATATGATTTCTCCATAGCCTCAAGGGCAAGGGATAATAAGCTTAAATCTGTCATAAAATCAACCTTTCAGCAGATTCTTTACTGTGCTTGCAATATAGTCAAAGCCCTGTATTGTGCCAAGGCTCTTTGGCTCAATGCCGTTAGCGTAAAGTATAAACGGTACACATTCGCGTGTGTGGTCCGTGCCCTTGTAGTCGGGGTCGCAGCCGTGGTCTGCCGTGATTATGAGGGCATCTGTGGGCTTCATTTTCTTTATAAAGTCACCTAACCAGCCGTCAAATTCTGTCAGCGCTTTTGCATAGCCGTCGCGGTCACGTCTGTGGCCGTAGGTCATATCAAAATCAACAAGGTTTACAAAGCAAAGGCCTTTGAAGTTGCGGCTCTGATAGTGACTTGTCTTTGTCATACCGTCAGCATTGCTTTCTGTGTAAACGTATTCTGTTATACCCTGATTTGCAAAAATATCGTTAATTTTACCCACACCGATAACGTCAAAGCCATCCGCCTTCAAGCTGTCAAGCAGGGTGTCTGTTGGTGGTGCAAGTGAAAAATCGTGTCTGTTTTTTGTTCTTTTAAACGGATATTCACCGTTAAAGGGTCTGGCAATAACTCTGCCGATACCAAGCTCACCTGTCAGCAGCTGTCGGGCAATGCGGCAGTATTCGTAAAGCTCCTCGGTGGGCACAATATCCTCGTGGGCGGCTATCTGAAAAACGCTGTCTGCCGACGTGTAGCAGATAAGCGCCCCTGTTTCAAGGTGCTCCTTGCCGTAGTCCTTTATAACCTCTGTGCCCGAATATGCCTTGTTGCATATAACGGGTCTGCCTGTTGCCCTGCTGAAGGCATCAATAAAGCTTTCGGGAAAGCCGTCAGGGAATGTGGGCAGAGGCTTTTCTGATACAACTCCTGCAATTTCCCAATGACCGATTGTGGTGTCCTTTCCCCTTGATTTTTCCTGAAGCCGAGCAACCTGAGCCTGCAGACTGCCATTGCCGAGGAATTCTGCACCTTCAACGTGTGAAAAGCCAAGGCTTATGAGATTGGGGATGTTGAAGTATGGTGACTGTGATACGGATTTTAAAGTGTTTGCACCCTGGTCGCCAAAGTCTGAGCTATCGGGAGCGTTACCAACACCGAAGCTGTCAAGGACTATAAGAAAAACTCGTTTTATATCATTCATCATAAGCTTACCGCCGTTTCAAGTGAAAGCTTCATCATATCTGTAAATGAATTTTGCCTTTGCTCTGCAGAAAGAGCCTCGCCTGTGAGCAGATGGTCGGAAACAGTAAGTATAGCAAGTGCGCGCTTTCCTGCTCTTGCCGCGTTCATATAGAGTGCTGCCGCCTCCATTTCAACACCTAAAACGCCCATTTTACCCCAAAGGGGTGCAGGTGCTTCGTCGGGGGAAAGACCTGCCGTGTCACCGTAAAATATGTCCGATGAAAGCACGTTGCCAACTGTATAGGAAAGCTTCATTTCCTGCGCCTTGTTCACCACAGTGCTTAACAGAGTGTAGTCTGCAATGGGTGCAAAGGTGCCGGGAAGTCGGAAGTTGTGAGCATAATTTGAATCTGTGCAAGCACCTTGGGCGATAATAATATCACGTACGTCCACCTTTTGGCTCATACCGCCTGCAGAGCCAACGCGGATTATATTTTCAACCCCAAAAAAGTTGTAAAGCTCGTGGCTGTAAATGCCGATAGAGGGCATACCCATACCCGAAGCCATAACCGAAACGGGCACGCCCTTGTAGGAGCCTGTATAGCCCTGAATACCGCGGACGTTATTTACAAGCCTGGGGTTATCAAGAAAATTTTCTGCAATGAATTTTGCCCTTAACGGGTCACCGGGCATAAGCACGGTTTTTGCAAAATCCTCGGGGGTTGCGTTAATGTGTGGGGTGGGATAGCCTGACATGAAATCACCTCGTAAAAAGTTGGGGGAATTATTTAACCATATCGCCGTACATTGTGTACATGTTTGCATAAATGCCGTTTTGCTTTACAAGCTCAGCGTGGTTGCCGCTTTCGGCAATGCCGTCCTTGGTAATAACAAGTATTGTATCAGCATTTTTTATTGTGGTCAGTCTGTGGGCAACCGTAATGGTTGTTCTGCCCTGTGCAAGGCGCTCAAGTGACTTCTGCACAAGGAATTCGCTTTCGTTATCAAGTGCACTTGTTGCCTCGTCAAGAATAAGTATTTTCGGGTTTTTCAGGAATACACGTGCAATGCTGATTCGCTGCTTCTGCCCGCCTGAAAGCTTGACACCGCGCTCGCCTACGTAGGTGTTCATACCGTTGGGAAGGTTCTGTATGAATTCATCTGCACCTGCAAGTCGGGCAGCCTCCCATATTTCCTCGTCGGTAGCACCGGGCTTGCCGTATTCAATGTTTTCGCGGACAGTACCTGAGAAAAGGTAAACGTCCTGCTGAACAACGCCAATGCTTTCGCGCAGGCTTTTAAGTGTAACGTCCTTTATGTCAACACCGTCAATTTTAATTGTGCCGTCCGTTGCTTCATAAAAGCGGGGAATAAGGTTGCAGATTGTGGTTTTACCGCCGCCTGAGGGGCCCACAAGCGCAACACTTTCGCCGCTTTTAATGCTGATGTTGACGCCTGAAAGTATCTGCTCGGTATCGTCGGAATAGCGGAAGGAAACGTTGTTGAATTCAATTGCGCCCTCTGTAACGGAAAGCTCACGGGCATTTTTCTTGTCGTAAATTGAGGGGTCTGTATCAAGAATTTCGTTGAAGCGCTCAATACCTGTCATACCGCGCTGGAATTGCTCTGCAAAGTCAATGATTCTGCGGATAGAGGTGAGAAGTGTGCCAATGTAAAGAAGGTATGCAATGTAGTCGGGTGCCTGAATTTTACCCTTAACAAGGAAGAATGCACCTGCAACCACAATAACAATGTACATAAGACCCTCGGATGCTCTGTTAATGGAGCTGTGAGAGCCCATATATTTGTAAACCTTGGTTTTGATTTCAAGGAATTTTTCGTTGCCCTTTTTGAACTTTGCTTCCTCAATGGGCTCGTTGGCAAAGGATTTTACAACGCGGATGCCAAGGAGCGAATCCTCAATCTGACTGTTAAGCTCGCCCACAGCCACGCGAGACTCTCTGAAGCCCTCCTTCATACGCTTTTTGAAGTAATTGAGACAGATTGCCATAACGGGAATAACCGCAAAAAGCAAAAGGGTAAGGGGCACGTTGATGAAGCAAAGAATTACAAAGGAAACAACAATTTTAATGCCTGCAATAAAGAACTCCTCGGGGCAATGGTGAGCAAACTCCGTAACGTCAAACAAATCTGATGTGATACGTGACATTATGGTGCCAACCTTGGTGTCGTCATAGTATGAATATGACAGCTTCTGCAGGTGGTTAAACAGGTCACGGCGCATGCTTGTTTCCATTTTTGTGCCCATAACGTGACCGATGGATGCCATGTAGTAGTTGGCAAGGGAGTCAATGATTCGCAGCACAAGGTATGAAATACCGATTGTGAGAATTGCCCTTGTGGTGAGCAGAGCAATGTCCTCAATTACCGCATCTGTTATGTAGCGCACAATAAGGGGCAAAATCAGCTCGCACACCGTGGTGAGCGCCGCACAGAACAGGTCAAATATAAGTGTTTTGTAATGCGCCTTGTAGTAGGGCAAAAATCGCTTTATCAGCTTAACGCTGCTGTTTTTTCTTTCCATATTTTTTTCACTTTCCTTTTGCGATGTTTTATTGAAAAGTAATACACAAAAATTCTACCACACTTTCACGCATAAAAAAAGAGGTATTGCACAAAAAGTGTAAGGATGGTTTTCAGAAAATATAATAGCATGTTGTCAAATATTTTAAGGTTTAACAGCTATAAACGTCGTAATATTGACAAAATTTTACAAGGATAATAAAATATTATTGATTTCCAATAATTAGTAATTATCGGAAATCCGACAACAGGCTTCAAATTTATATTTTTATGAACTGAAAGAGAAGTGGTAATATGGCTAAGTTTTGCAATATGTGCGGCAATAAGCTTGATGAAAATGCAACTAAATGTCCCGGTTGCGGTAAAATTATTAACCCCGTAAACCAGGATGCAACAGCCGTTTCTGACAAGGCTGATGAAAAAACCGACCAGACTACGGAGAAAGGGAAAATAGCAAGTTTTTTCAAAAAGAATGTTGTTATAATTTCATTGGTAACTTTTATTGTAGTCGGTTTGATTATAATGGGGCTTCCCAAAATTGATTTTAGTGTAAAAAGACCAACTATTCAAGACGCACAAACCGCAATAGAGGCCTCGTTTAAATATATTGTTAACGTCCCAGAAAATAAATTAAGTTTAACCTCAATAGCTAAATCCGGTACAGAAATAGTTGTTGTAAAAATTGTAGAGGAAGAAGACAAGTTCTATGCAGAATGTGATGTAACAACATATGATTTCAACGGTGTTATGATGGACTATGCCAAAGAAAACGGAGCTAAAGAAATAACAAAAGATACCTTTTTAAGTGAAGTTGAAGCAAAGCTGCAGGAATCTGAAAAAATAACAACCCGAACACAAATATTGCTTGAAGAAAATAGTGACGGTGAAACAGAAGCAAAGTTTACTGAGGAGCAACTTGATATGTTGTTGGGTGGATATTTAACCTTTGCACAAGAATATGTTGATATGTTGAAAGGACAACAGGTGGATTGATATGTTTAAAAAGCTTTTATCTGTTTTTTTGTGTGTTGTAATCGTTTTTAACTTTGCTCCTGTTGTGCTTGCTGAAAATGATTATTCTGTAGAACAAATTTATTTGCATAACGGATTAGAAAAACAGTCTTTTTCTGTAATTAAGGTTAATGATGAATTATATGCTACTGCAGACGAAATAAGCAAGATATTCAAAGGTTACACAGATGGGGATGGAACAGAAAGATTTACTGTAAAGGAAAATGATTATACTCTTGTTTTTAAAATCGGAGAAAAAGTCGTGCAGTTTTCAAAGGAAAACAAAAAAATTACAGTGAGCCCTGTTAACTTTTCACAGAGCTATAGTGGCACAATAAAGCACGACGGAGCATATTACTACCCGTTAAGCGAAGCTCTCCCTTGGATGAATGTTGAATGCAACATTGATAATGGGGTTTTTGTTGTTAAGCCTGATGCAAAATCTCTTTGGGAGGTTTCAGAGAACATTATTTTTAACTCAGGACTCACATTTAATTTCATAGAAGCAGTTGGTGATGGGCCCAAGGTAACTGCAAACCTTATTTTGGCACACGTATTTGATGGACTTATGAATTTAAGTGCTGAAAGACTCATTGCTAATCATAAAACGGGCGAAACAATTGATTCATATAACGATTATTATGACTGCTTTATTGAAATGGCTACCGATGATTTCCTTGAGAGCGACGCTGCAATGGCTGTTTTTAAGGATATGAAAACAATTAACAAAATTGCAGGAACAACCGAAGAATTGTTTTTCGGTGGTGATGCAGATGCAAAGGTGTCAAAATTTCTTGAAGACCTTCAGGTAGATGGAGACACATGGTTGGCTTATGCGGACGTTTCTAATAAGCTGACAGATGCTGCTAATTTCGTAAAAACAGGAGCAGCTCTTTCTGATTGGGTAAAATCGTTAAAGGTAATGGAAATTGCAACAAAAACAACTGTTAGTTATTTAGATGCGCTTAAATGTCAAGCAACATCTGAATCCAACACATCGTTTCATGTATTAGCTGCCAATAAAGCGTTACTTGCCCTTGAAGACAAAGGGAATGCGGCTATAGTTTCTATAGCAGATGCTACAAAAAAAGCGGTAATTGGCGAAGTTCTTGATGTAGGGAACCTTTTGGGTGGTGTTGGCATAATTCTTGATGCAGTCGATATCACTTTAAGTTTGGTCTGGCCGATTAATGAAAAAGCCTCTGAGGTTACAAAGCTTCTCATATATGACCCGATTCAAAATTCTGCGTTAGCGTCGGCCAAGGCCTACAAAACCACAGCAAGTTCCGCAGAAGATATATACCTTGCAAGAGTAAACTATATGCTTGCCCTGCTCGCTTCGAAGCAAAGTTATGAAGTAATTCTTTCTTTTGCGGACAATAAAGATGAGATAAATGATGATATTGAGAAAATCAATAAAGTTTTAACTGAATTAGCCGTATGCGAAGCAAGTGAAAAAAATGATGTGATTTGTGATAAAAGCAAGGAAGCAGCAAAAATAAAAGAAACCTTGAAAAGTACAACAAAACCTGCTGAAACAAAGCTACAAACCAATTATGACAAATACGGGAAATATATTGGTAAGGATACAGCATTTGTGTTAAAGGATTATCCCAATGCCCAAAAGCAAACCGATGAATTTCTAGCAAGAGACGAACTTAAGATTACTGAAAGTGTGCGTTTGGTTTATGAATATGGTAAAGATAAAATTGAGTATTATGAGTGTGATGCTACTGACCTGTACCCAAATATCAATTCAACCAAACAACGTATGACACAAACAGAATTTGAAGATTATTTAGGTGTATCAACACATTTTTCAGTTGGAGAACCGAATTCGGATTGTCTAAGCACATTGAGTTTTTCTCAGCAGGGATATACTGTTTATGTTACTTGCAAAGATGATGGTTCTGTTATATTTGACGAAGCTGTTTTTGATGTTATGAAATCAACAGAACCGGAAACACAAGAGGCAACAACTGACTATGACAAATATGGAAAATATCTTAGTAAAGGAATGGAGTTTGCACTAGAAGATTTCCCTAACGCTAATATAACATCGTTTGAGGGTGGTGGTATAGACACACAAGCAATACGAATAAGTGAGACCATATCACTTGTGTATAACGGAAATGTTTGCGATGCTTATTTTTGTACTGCCGCAGATTTATATCCAGGAATATTTTCCGCAAAAACATCTGTGACAAAATCGGATTTCGAAAACTATTTAGGTGTATCAATATTTTCCGGAATAAACGGAGATGATGGTGGTTTCTTGTGGGGTTATAGCCACGAAGAATATTATTTTACGGCTTATTGTGAAGAAGAAGGAGTTATATTTGATAATACGGTTTTTTCAGTTGGAAAGCCTCATTGATATTAATTAAAAATCCCACATCAATACACCCCGACTCCATTGGAGTCGGGGTGCTTTGTTGAACGCGGCCACGCGTTCACTACTAT
>JAGBTL010000016.1 GCA_017631355.1 Clostridia bacterium | reverse complement strand
GGATAAATCAAGGGGCATAGACGCCGATATTGATATTTTTGAATACGATATTGATACAGACCCTGCACTCCTTGACACATATTGCAAGGAAGCAGACTTCATCTTTAACCTTGCAGGTGTAAACAGACCCGAAAACCCCGAGGATTTTATGAAGGGTAACTTCGGCTTTGCATCCACACTCCTTGACACACTCAAAAAATATAACAACACCTGCCCCATAATGCTTTCAAGCTCGCTGCAGGCAACACTTGTTGGCAGATATGCCGAGGGAGATTACGGCAAGAGCAAAAAGGCAGGGGAGGATTTGTTCTTCAATTATAGTGAGGAAACAGGCGCAACCGTTTATGTTTACCGCTTCCCCAACCTTTTCGGTAAGTGGTGCAGACCAAACTACAACAGCGCGGTTGCAACCTTCTGCAACAATATTGCAAATGACTTACCTATTCAGGTAAATGACAGAGCAATTGAGTTGACACTCCTTTATATTGACGATTTGGTTGACGAAATGTTCAATATTTTAAAGGGTCAGGCTAACCGCTGCGAGTATGACGGACTTGATATTATTGACAAGGCGGATGGTAATTTCTGCTACTGCCCCATAACACATAAGGTTACACTTGGTGAGATTGTTGATTTGCTCCACAGCTTCAAGGCACAGCCCGAAACACTTGTTATGCCTGAAATTCCCTATAACTCCTTTGCAAAAAAGCTATATTCAACATATCTTTCATATTTACCAAGAGATAAGGCAATTTTCCCGTTGAAGATGAACGTTGACCCTCGTGGCAGCTTTACCGAGCTTTTAAAGACTGAAAAATGCGGTCAGATAAGCGTGAACATTTCAAAGCCCGGCATCACAAAGGGTCAGCATTGGCACAACACAAAGTGGGAGTTTTTCATTGTTGTTTCAGGTAAGGGACTTATTCAGCAGCGAAAAATCGGCTCTGACGAGGTTCTTAATTTTGAGGTCAGCGGTGAAAAAATTGAGGCAATACATATGCTTCCCGGCTATACACATAACATAATAAATCTTTCAGATACTGAGGATTTGGTTACGGTTATGTGGGCTAATGAGCAGTTTGACCCCAATAAGCCCGATACCTTCTTCGAGATTGTAGAATAATTCTTTTCATAGGAAAGGAAAGTATATATGGATATTAAACTTGACTATTCCGACGTTTCATTTAAGAATAACGGAAAATTAAAGCTTCTTATCATTGTTGGCACACGCCCTGAGATTATCCGACTTGGCGCGGTTATCAACAAGTGCCGTCAGTATTTTGACTGTGTGCTTGCTCACACAGGTCAGAACTATGACTACAACCTTAACGGCATCTTCTTCAGAGACCTTAAGCTTGATGAGCCTGAGGTTTATATGGATGCAGTAGGCGATGACCTTGGTGCAACGGTTGGTAACATTATCAACTGCTCATACAAGCTTATGGCACAGATAAAGCCCGATGCACTCCTTATTCTCGGCGACACAAACTCATGCCTTTCTGCAATTGCGGCAAAAAGGCTTCATATCCCGATTTTCCATATGGAGGCCGGTAACCGCTGTAAGGATGAGTGCCTTCCCGAGGAAACAAACCGTCGTATCGTTGACATTATTTCCGACGTTAACCTTGCATATAGTGAGCACGCACGTAAATATCTTCACGAGTGCGGTCTTCCCAAGGAGCGCGTTTACGTAACAGGCTCGCCTATGGCAGAGGTGCTTCACAATAATCTTCCCGATATTGAGAAGTCAGATATCCTCACAAAGCTGGGGCTTGAAAAGAAAAAATATATTCTCCTTTCTGCTCACAGAGAGGAAAATATTGACACAGAAAAGAACTTCCTTTCACTCTTCAATGCAGTTAACCGCATTGCAGAAATGTATGATATGCCCATTCTCTATTCCTGCCATCCCCGTTCAAGAAATCGTCTTGAAAAGAGCGGCTTTGAGCTTGATAAAAGGGTAATCCGTCACGAGCCCCTTGGCTTCCACGATTACAACAACCTTCAGATGAATGCCTTTGCAGTTATTTCTGACAGCGGCACACTTCCTGAGGAGTCAAGTTTTTTCACCTCGATCGGCAAGCCCTTCCCTGCGGTTTGCATCAGAACAAGCACCGAGCGCCCCGAGGCACTTGACAAGGCTTGCTTTGTGCTTGCAGGTATTGATGAAAAATCACTTGTTCAGGCAGTTGCAACAGCAGTTTCAATGAACGAGGCAGGGGACTACGGCATTCCTGTTCCCGATTACATTGAGGAAAACGTTTCCACAAAGGTTGTAAAGCTTATTCAGAGCTATACCGGTGTGGTTGACAAAATGGTCTGGAGAAAGTTTTGATTTTTTAATTTCATCAACATGAATTTGGGTGTGATAGTGTGAAATATGCTCTCATAGGCTGCGGCAGAGTTGCCAAGCACCATATCTGGGCTGCAAGGAATAATAATATTGAAATTGTTGCGCTTTGCGATATTGATTATGACAAAGCCGTTGCCTTTGCAAAGACCCATAGCATAGAAAACGTAAATATTTATAAGGATTACAAGGAGCTTATAAATAACGAGGACGTTGACTTTGTTTCAATCGCCACAGTCAGCGGCACTCACGGTGAGATTGCCCTGTACTGTGCACAAAACAAGGTGAATTTCATTGTGGAAAAGCCCCTTGCAATGAGCATGACAGAGGCAGATGCAGTTATTGCCGCTGCTGAAAAAAGCGGTGTTGTTGCGGGTACCTGTCATCAGAACAGATTTAATATAGCGGTTCAGGAGCTGAAGGCAGCCCTTGATAACAACCGCTTCGGCAAAATCTCCCACGGTAGCATCAACGTGAGGTGGTGTCGCACCAAGGCTTATTATGACAGCGACGATTGGCGCGGTAAGTGGCTCAGTGATGGCGGCACTCTTATGAACCAATGTGTTCACGGCATAGACCTTCTCCGTTGGCTTATGGGGGATGAGGTTGTGTCCGTTTACGGTCAGGTGCGCAACAGTCAGCACCCTTATATTGAGGCTGAGGATATCGGCGTGGCGGTGCTTACCTTCAGGGATGGCTCCGTTGCCACAGTTGAGGGTACCGTAAATATGGTGGAGGACCTTGAGCAGACCCTTTCAGTTTTTGGCGAGGATGGTATGGCTCGCCTTGGTGGACTTAATGCATCATCAGTTGACGTGTGGCGCTTCAAGGACGAGGAGGCTGCCGACAAGGACCGTCGTGAAATTGAGGAAAAGGCTGCAAACGTTTACGGCAACGGGCACACAAGCTTGTTTATGGACTTTGTGAACGCTATAAATGAAAAGCGCCCGCCCTACGTTGACCTTTATGCTGGCAGGCGTGCGATTGAAATTATACTTGCAATTTACAAAAGTCAGAAAACAGGTCAGGTGGTAAAGCTACCGCTTACCGATTTCGGGACTAAGGATATGATATAATCGCAAAATGCAAAACGCAATTTAAACGCAAAGCGCAAAATGCAAAACGCAAAGCGAAGGAACTGCGTTGGCGATTATAATGTTTTTGCAGACAACAAACTAAAATAGAACAAAGATGTAACTGACGGTCCTACCTCTCTGGTTTAAGAGAGGGGGACCGCCTTCTATTTATTTTCTCGTATAATCAAGTACCAAACGAGATGATAATTGCTTGTTTTATATTAAGTTTGTCGGGCGGTGGAGAGTTCCAACGCGAAGCGTTTTGAATCGCAAGATTCAACGGTAATAAGCTGAATGTTAGTTGTAAATGAAATATAGAACAACAGGAGACTAACCGCGGCTGGAACTACCCACCACCATTGCCAAGGCAATGGTCCCCCTCCCTTGGGAAAGGGAGGTAAGGCTTCGCATTACTTCAATTTAGCGACAGTTTTATAATAGCCGCACGCCGTGCCCGATAATTTTGCATTC
>JAGBTL010000107.1 GCA_017631355.1 Clostridia bacterium | reverse complement strand
TAAGCGAGGCTACTGAAATTGCAGAGGAAGCACCTGTTCCGGATAACGACGTTAAGTTAGCCGATGCTGTTGAGGAGGCTAACGCTGAAGCTGATACTACAGTTGATTTTTCATTGTTTGATTGATAAACAAAAAGAAAGCCGATACGGATAACCGTATCGGCTTTTTGTTATGTGTCAGCAATAATTTGTGTAAACCATCAACAGCATTATGAGTGCTGAGAAGGCGAATTCGGCAACAAACAGCTTCCAGGACCATTTTATCCACTTGGCATAGGAAACGTTGATTAAGCCGATTGCAATAATCATAAGTCCATTGGTGGGGTACAGCAGGTTTGTAAAGCCATCTGCAATGCAGAAGGTTGTAACAACGCTCTGTCGTGTAACACCAACAAGGTCGGAGAGGGGAGCAACAAGGGGCATTATGAGGAATGCCTTTGCAGTACCGCTGCCGATGAACAATTCAAGGAGGGCAATTATACCAAACAACAGGAATATTGCAGCATAAGGTGAAACGTCCTGCATAACGTTGGAAATTGCATAAAGGATTGTGTGCATTATTCTGCCCTCTGCAAGGACGTATGATATAGCAATAACGAACACAATAAGGGGAACTGCAGGTGCAATTGTTTTTGCACCGTGGAGGAAGCTTTTTATAAGCTTTTTTCCACGAAGACCTGTGAAATAGCCTGCAAGAATACCGCCTGTTGTAAACAGAACTGCCATTGCGGGGAGTGAAAGCACACCGCCTGCACCGACAATAAAGTCAAGAATGATAAAGCCAAGGTCAATAAGCATACATATAATAAATGCCTTTGTGCCCTTTTTTATCTGTGGATCGGAAAGTATAGCTTCTGCATCGTGCAATGAGTATTTCTGCCTGAGTGCCTTGTCAGATTCATAAACAGGGGATTTTGTGGGGTCCTTTTCAATTTTTCGTGCATAGGTGTACAGGAAAAGGAACAGTATAAGGTACACGAAAACAAAAATGATAAGTCGCAGCCACAAGCCGGAGAAAACCTCCAAGCCCGCAAGCTTCTGGACCGTTACCACGTTGAAGGGGTTAAAGGTTGCTGCGGTAAAGCCCCATGCAATAGATATAAGGCTAAGTCCGACACCCACGAGGGAGTCCCACCCAAGAGCCAACGATACCGCAACTGCAATGGGTACAAGGGTCAGGGATTCCTCAAGAATACCTGCTGTGGAGCTTAAAAGCATACACACGAATATAACCATTGCCATAAGCAGATATTTCTTGTCGCTGAATTTTTTAATCAGCGTTGCCATTATGTATTTAAGAATACCGCATTTGTCAAGAATAAGGAATGAACCGCCAACAAAAATGATTATGGCAATAATACCAATGCCTGTGGCTGCCTGGTCGCTGCCGAAGCAAAGGATAGGGGACAGAGCGATTTTCCATATTGGCATTTTATAATCAGGGGTTTCGGTATAGGTGCCGTCAACAATAACCTGATGGCCGTCCTGCATAACGGTCTGATATTCACCGCGTGGCAAAATCTGTGTGAGTGCACCTATTAGAACAAGTATAAGTGCAAGGGCTGCACAGATTGCGCCAACCGTTTTTTTGTTTAAGGATAAGCCTAAATCTTTATTTTCGTTTTCCATATAACC
The DNA here is from genome assembly GCA_017631355.1 of Clostridia bacterium. Lineage (GTDB taxonomy): Bacteria > Bacillota > Clostridia > Oscillospirales > Acutalibacteraceae > DTU089. The sequence continues at coordinate 12,076 of JAGBTL010000107.1, read as the reverse complement.
TCACGTGACAGGTGCAAAACCTGTTTTTAAAAATCAGTAAACAGATTATATACAATTATATATATTAATACAAGACAAAAAGCAGAAAAAAGGTGCTTGTGAATTGACAAAAAGACACTTTAAAATTATAATTATTTGGTAATAAATAATAAAAAAGGTGAATTATGAGAGTACACAAGAAAAAACACGGCGCAGAGCGCCTTGAGGCCTGCGGTAATATTGTAATTAAGGATTTAAGAGCAGAGGGCAATTCCTCACAGAAGCTTTTCGGTAACGACAAGCCTCTTCGTATAGAAATTGGCTGCGGTAAGGGTGACTTTATTGTGGGCACTGCCGCAAAGGAGCCTGACGTTAACTTCCTTGCTGTTGAAAAGGTTTCTGACGTGCTTGTTATTGCGGCTGAAAAGGTAAAGGCATCAGGCCTTGATAACGTAAGGGTTTGCTGCATTGATGCAAAGGAGCTTACAGAAATATTTGAGCCCCACAGTATTGACAGAATTTACCTTAACTTTTCTGACCCGTGGCCAAAGGCACGTCACGAAAAGCGTCGCCTTACATATAGAAGCTTCCTTGAAATCTACAAGCAGATTTTAAGGGAGGACGGTGCAATTTATTTCAAAACAGATAACCGAGGCCTTTTTGATTTTTCACTTGAGGAGTTTAAGGAGTTCGGCATTCGCATGGAAAAGCTTACCTTTGACCTTCATAACTCCGAATATATGGAGGGCAACGTTATGACAGAATATGAAAAGCGCTTTTCCTCAATGGGCGTGCCCATAAACAGGGTTGAGTGTTATTTTAAGTAATTTTAAATTCAAAATTTAAAATTTAAAATTAAGGGGCACTTCGTGCCGGTTGTAATGTGTGGTGAACAAGCAGATGATTTGCTATACCGTTTCAAAATATGATAACAATGTAGCTGCGCACAATGAGTGGACTGATTATTCTGACATTGGAAAAGTTTTTGATGGCAAAAAATTGACAATAAATGAATATTTGTCGGTTGAACAAAGGTATATTGATTTTGTTTTTGATATAATGAATTTAAGTGAGGTTTCGGCTTTAAGCTTAAATGAGTTGGAAGCTTACGAGAATATAAAATGGTGTGAAAATCAAATCATAAATGCTTTAGAGGTACCCGAAGTAATGCGGGATGTTTTGAGAAACAGATGCTGGTGCAAATTGAAAGGCGAGAATTTTTGTCTGTGTTTTGGCTTTGATTTTTACTTGCACGTTAAAACTAACGTTGATTATGATTCTTTAATTCATATGTGTGATAGATATGGATTGTTTATAAAAGAAAAGGTGAATGGAAAATAAAAGAGCGAGAAATACGTATCAAACGTATTTCTCGCTGTGTTTTTGTACAATGAGTGCAAGTAAACTCGCTATATCGCAATTTTATCAAAAATAAAAAAAATAGCCACCCTTTTGGGTGGTTACTTTAAGTAGTGTCGGCATCGTCCTATTTTCCCAAGCGGCTTCCCACTAAGTATCTTCGGCGCTGTTGAGCTTAACTACCGTGTTCGGAATGGGAACGGGTGGACCCTCAACGCCATCAACACCGACTGCGAAGAACTGTTCGTCCTCCGAAGAACATTGACTATTATAACAGAAAAAAACGATTTGTCAACAACTTTTTTTAATTTTTTTGAAAAAATTTTTTTGTAGCATTAAAACAAGCATAATGAATAAATTTTGTGCAACTTTTTTGGGTTGGAACTGTTGATTATTAACATAAAATGTTGCATAATTATAATGTTAAATTGTGACAAGATTTTTTCTTGTATCGGAGGATATGGAAATGGGTAAATATGCAATAAGCTATGATATAGGCACAACAGGTGTGAAAACCTGTATTTTTGAATTGGGCGAGTCAATTAAGCTTGTTTCTGCGGCATCAGCAGGCTATAAGCTTTATGTTTTCCCTGATGGCGGCGCAGAGCAGGAGCCTCAGGATTGGTGGGATGCACTGTGCTCTACAACAAAAATAGTGCTTGATAAATGTGACGTGGACGTTAAGGATATTTGCGGTATTTCCTTCTGCTCACAGATGCAGGGCCTTGTGCTTGTTGACAAGGATGGCAAGCCTGTGCGCCGTGCAATGAGCTATATGGATCAGCGTGCTCGTCAGGAGCTTAAGGATGGTATTGCATACGGTCCTCAGATTGCAGGTGCATATATTCCTAAGCTTTTAAAATCACTTATGATTACAGGTGCGGTTTCCGCCTCTGTTAAGGACCCTGTATGGAAATATAAATGGGTTGAAAAAAACGAGCCCGAGAACTTTAAGCGTGTACATAAATGGCTTGATGTTAAGGAGTATTTCATCACCCGTATGACAGGCGAGTTCTGCATGACTCACGACTCTGCCTTTGCCACACTTCTTTATGACATCAAAAAGCGTAAGTTCAGCCCCGAAATGTGCAAGATGCTTGGCGTAAATATGGCGCACCTTCCCGAAATCAAAAAATCAACCGAGAAAATCGGAGAGCTTCTTCCCACACCTGCAGCAGAGCTTGGTCTTGCACCCGGCACACCTGTTTTTGGTGGTGGCGGCGATGCTTCGCTTATCGGTGTTGGCGCAGGCTCAGTTGCCCTTGGCGACACACACGTTTACAGCGGTACCTCAGGCTGGGTTTCAACTGTTGTTGACAAGAGTATTGTTGATGCCTCTGCAATGATTGCTGCCGTTGTTGGTGCCGAGGCAGGCAGATACAACTATTTTGGCGAGCTTGAAACAGCAGGTAAGTGCCTTGAATGGGTTAAGGATCACCTTGCCCTTGATGAAATCGGTGTTTACCTTGAAAAGAAAAATATTACAGACGGCTACGAGGGCAAATACACAAGCCTTTATGATTATATGACAGACGTTTGCAGCAAGGTTCCTGCAGGCTCGGGCGGTGTTATTTTCACTCCATGGCTCCACGGTAACCGTTGTCCCTTTGAGGATCCCAACGCTCGCGGTATGTTCTTTAATATCAGCCTTGATACAGGCAAGAGTGAAATGATCAGAGCGGTTATTGAGGGCGTTTGCTATCACCTTCGTTGGTTCCTTGAAACCGAGGAAAAGAAGGTTAAGTCATCTGAGAAGGTTCGCTTTGTTGGTGGCGGCGCATTGTCAGACCTTACCTGTCAGATTCTTGCTGACTGTATCGGCAAGGAAGTTGAAACCGTTGACACACCTCAGAACGTAGGCGCAATGGGTGCAACAGTTCTTGTTGCGGTTGGTCTTGGCATCTGCGATTCCATTGAGGCTGCAAAGAAGCTCATTCCCGTAAGCAAGAGCTTCAAGCCCAATATGGAGAACAAAAAGGTTTATGACAAGTACTATGCAGTTTACAAAAAGCTCTATGCTTCAAACAAGCAGAATTTTGCAGACCTTAATTCATAATTTGAACAAAAATATTTTATAAATTGTTGAAAAAACGCTGTTTTTCTGTTACAATTATGGAAACAGCTATGGAGAGTGATTTGATGAATATAGCATTGATAGCCCACGATTCCAAAAAAGAGCTTATGACACAGTTCTGCATAGCGTATTGCGGCATTTTAAGTAAGCACACTCTTTCTGCCACAGGTACAACAGGCAAGCTTGTTGCTGAAGCAACAGGTCTTAACATTGAGAAGTATCTTAGTGGCTCTCATGGTGGTGCTCAGCAGATTGGCTCAAGAATTGCATGCGATGAAATCGACCTGCTGCTCTTGTTCCGCGACCCCCTCAACCCGAAGCCGGGCGAGCCTAACGAAGCTAATCTTTTAAGACTTTGTGACGTTCACAATATCCCTGTTGCAACCAACATTGCTACAGCAGAAGCGCTCATTCACAGCCTTGAGCGTGGCGACCTTGATTGGCGTGATATTGTTAACCCCAAGGCCTAAGTTTATAAATTTTAATCGGGTGCACGAGTCGATCTCAGTCACCCGATTTTCTATTGAAAAAACCATTTAAAGGAGAAAACCATACTATGGCAGTTAGTATTAAAGCAATCAAGGGTACAAAGGATACCTTACCCTCCGAAAGCTACAAAATCCAGTATATTGAGCAGGCGGCTCTTGATGTAGCCAAGGCTTATGGTTTCCACGAGATGCGCACACCGGTTTTTGAATATACCGAGCTTTTTGACCGTTCTGTTGGTGAAACCACCGACGTTGTGCAGAAGGAAATGTACACCTTCAATGACAAGGGTGATCGTTCTATCACACTTCGTCCTGAGGGTACAGCAGGTGCAGTCCGCGCATTCCTTGAGCACGGTCTTTTTAACGAGCCTCTTCCTCAGAAGGTGTGTTATCTCACATCCTGCTACCGCTACGAAAAGCCTCAGGCAGGCCGCCTTCGTGAGTTTCACCAGTTCGGCATTGAGTGCTTTGGTGCAGCATCTGCTTTGCAGGATGCAGAAATAATTGCACTTGCAAACAGCTACTTTAACTTTATCGGCATTGAAAAGCTTGCTGTTGAAATCAATTCTATCGGCTGCCCCGAATGCCGCAAAAAATATTCCGAGGCACTTAAGGCATATTTTGAGGAAAGCAAGTCACAGCTTTGTGAAACCTGCCTTTCTCGTCTTGACCGCAACCCCATGCGTATTCTTGATTGTAAGAGCCCCGTTTGCTCTGAAATTGCAGAGGGTGCTCCCGTGGTGCTTGATTATATCTGCGACGATTGTCGTGACCACTTTGAAGGCCTTAAAAAGTACCTTGGCGCACTTGGTATTGATTACGTTGTAAATCCCCAGATTGTTCGCGGTCTTGACTATTACACAAGAACTGTTTTTGAATTCGTTTCGCAGGATGAAAAAACAAAGGGTCTTGTTCTTGGCGGCGGTGGTCGCTACGACGGCCTTGTTGAGGAATTGGGTGGTGCACCCACTCCCGCATGTGGCTTTGCAATGGGTCTTGAAAGACTTCTTATTGCAATGGAGGAAAGCGGAATTCCCTTCCCCGAGGCACCCAAGTGCAACCTTTCAATTGTAACCGCAGGTGAGGGTGCAGTTCTTAAGGCGCTTGAGATTTCTGCAGACCTTCGTGCACAGGGCTACTGTGTGAATATTGATACTGTTGGCAGGTCAATCAAGGCACAGATGAAGTTTGCAAACAAAATCAATTCAGAATTTACAGTTGTTATCGGTGACAATGAGCTTGAAAGTGATACTGCTAACCTTAAATGTATGGCAGACGGCACACAGACAGAGGTTTCGCTCAGCGAGTTCTGTGAGGGCTTTGAGCGTGCATATATGAACAACGCTGTTGCTGCCTTTGAGAGTGCAGATTTCTCATCACTTACACAGGTTGACATTAACAATCTTTTAAAATAAATTCAGGAAAAGCTGAAGGTGCTGTTATGGAGATAATTGACATTTCAAGGGATTTAATTAAAACCCCTGTTTATCCCGGTGACCCCGAAGGGTACGTTGACCCCATCAAGACCATCAGGGCAGGGGATGACTATAACCTTAATTCAATATATACCTGTCTTCATACGGCAACTCACGTGGACGCGCCCCTTCACTTTGTGGAGGGTGGCAATTCCATTGAAAAATTTGATCCCGCAATTTTTATTGGTGAGTGCATTGTTGTGGAAACTCCTCCGGGACCCATTACAGGTGCATTTGCCGAGGATAATTTTCCTTGGGGCGACTGCGAAAGACTCCTTATTAAGGGTAACGGCCTTTCATATCTTATGGAGAGCAGTGCATACTATGTTGTAGATGCAGGCTACAAGCTTGTGGGCACAGATTCACAGACCATAGGCAACCATGGCTCAAACCAGACAATTCACAAGGCGATTCTTTCAGCAAACGTGCCCATTCTTGAGGGTCTTGACCTTTCAGGTGTTGAGCCCGGCAGATATTTCCTTATGGCACAGCCGCTAAAAATAAGCGGAGTAGAAGCTGCGCCATGTCGTGCAGTTTTAGTTAAAGATCACTTGTTTTGGAGCAGTAGATAAATATGAGATTAGATAAATATTTAAAGGTTTCGCGCATTATCAAAAGGCGCACCGTTGCCAACGAGGTTTGTGACGCAAAGCACGTTGAGGTAAACGGTAAAATCGCAAGAGCCTCCTACGAGGTTAAGGTGGGCGACGTTATTGCAATTCAGATGGGCTCAAATCTTACAAAATATAAGGTTTTGACTGTAAATGAATATGCCAAGAAGGATGAAGCCGCCAATATGTATGAGGTTGTTTCGTAGTAGGATTTGTCAATAAATCTTTCTGCCGTGTGAAATTTATATTAAAAGTGCACAAAAGTTATTGACAATAGCCTTTTTTGATGTTAATATGAAGTTGAAAGGAGAGCAGGTTAAAGGAAGCTTTAGCTTACTCTCCTTTTGATTATAAGGTCCTTCAGAAAGGGTGTTATTATGAATATTACTATCGTTGGTCGCAAATGTAATCCCCGTGAGGATTTCAGAGCTCGTGCAGAGAAAAGACTTTCAAAGGTAGAAAAGCTCTTCGGTGAGGAAGCAGCCGCAAAAATTACGGCTACAGTTGAAAAGTCTTGTCATATAGTTGAAATTACAGTTACAAAGGGCGGAATGATTTACCGCGCAGAGGAGCAGGCAGATAATATGCTTGATGCACTTGATGAGTGTGTTGATTCTCTCATCAGGCAGATAAGAAAAAACAAAACAAGGCTTGATAAAAAGCTCCATGCAGCGGCGCTTGACGATTTCTTTAACGACGTGATTGAGGAGGAAGCAGACTTTGACGTTATTCGTGAAAAAACAGTCGCACTCAAGCCACAGAGTGTTGAAGAGGCAATTCTGCAGATGAATCTTCTCGGTCATCAGTTCTATATGTTCCTTAATGCTGATACAGACGAAATAAACGTTGTTTACAAGCGAAATGCTAACGGCTACGGACTTATTGCTCCCGATATTGATGCGTAAAGCAACAATTACGAAACAGAAAATAAAACAGGGGTGCACCTTCAGAATGGGGTGCATCCCCCTTTTTATGTTGAAACTATATAATAATTGCCTTGTTTTTTCTATGAATAGAGCGGTTTTTGTGTTTGATTTTGGCGAAAAAAGTATTATAATGATTTATATACATTAAAATCTGTCCTAAACAGGGGGTTATAATATGTTTTGTAAATTTTGCGGAGCAGCAAATGATGACGATTCAAGGTTCTGTTGCTCATGTGGAAAATCAATAGAGGAAAAGGTGGCAGAGGCTCCTCAGGAAACAGTTGTGAACGAAGCTCCTGTGCAGCAGCCGGAGCCACAGCCTGTTGAGGCTCAGCCTGTTCCCCAATACGTGCAGGAGCCTGTACAGCAGTATGCTCCCGCACCTCAGCCGCAGAATAATCAGGAGCCTGCTCCTGCTGATGCAAAGGATAAAAAGGAAAAGAAAAAGGTTGCTCTTATCGTTGCAATTGTTGCCGCAGTTCTTGCAATAATTGCAGGTGTGCTTGTAGTTGGCATGGTTTATTTCAGTGCAGACACAGCCAATGGCGATGAGGTTGTTGAAGCAGCTGTTACAGAGGCAGATGCAGCTTCTGCATTTGACACGCTCCTTACAGAGCACGGAAACGGCACGTTCTCCTTCATTTATTGTACAAGCATTGAGGAAATCAAGGCTAACAAGGTCAGCGCTCTGTGTGATAACGTGGGTGTGTTCTATTCATGGACTGCCTTTACAGGCGAGCTTACAAACGGCACGCTTAAGGCAAGCGATATTATGACTCAGGCTGAGTACGACGCAATTGTAAAATCAGGTGCTCAGACGTGGACTGTTTTCAAGGCGGCAGACCTTCAGGCAAAGCTTGACGGAATGTTCGGTGCAGGTAAATACAACGTTAAGGATTTTGTTACTGCTACAACAACGCTTACTGCATCAGGCTATCTCCTTGTAGATGAGGAGCTTGCTCCTGCAACAGACCTCCTTTATTATGGTAAGGTTGCTTCCTGTCAGAACGTTGACGGTGAATTTGTTGTTGAGGCTAACATCCTCAGGTGTGATAACGCATTGCAGATGGTATATGATGAAGCAACAGGCGTTGAGCTTAGCGCAGGAACTGTTACACCCGGCACAAACGTTAACTTTGACAGTATTGTTACAGGCTTGCAGATAAACAAGGCGCTTATGGGTACAGTAACCTTTACATATTCAGTTGTTGACAATGCACTTGTGCTTGTGTCAGTTGTAAAGCCCGACCCTGTTGAGGGTGGTGCTGTTTCAAAGGTTACCACTCAGGCAGCTCCGCAGATCAGCGGTGAGGTTATCAGCATCTCATCATACGGCAGATACGTTAAAGCAGGTGGCGGTCTTAATATGAGAGCCTTGCCCAGCACGTACGCTGCAAAGGTTTCAAATATTCCCAATGGCGGATACGTTACTGTTATTGGCAAATCACCCTATTATTCTGATTGGGTTTACGTTTCATACGGCGGTTACAACGGTTGGGTAAATGCAAACTACCTTGTTACATATCAGCCAACAGTTTCCTACGGTGGCTACTATGCAACAGTAAGAGCAGGTGGCGGTCTTAATATCCGTAACTCACCAGGTGGTAGCAAAATTGGTAACGTTCCCAATGGTGCAACGGTTTACATTCACTATTTTAACGATGCGGGCACTTGGGCATATATAAACTACGGCGGATATTATGGTTGGGTAAGTGCTTCATACTTGTATTGATTATTTTGCTTTAGAATTTCAATCGGCAGAGGTTTTCTCTGCCGATTGTGCTTTTGTGGAAATAATTGAATATAATTTTAGAGTGTACTAAGTGATATCGGCAGAAAAAGCAAGATTTTTCCCACTTTAGTTACGGAAAATACACGAAATTATCAAAATACCCTTGAAAAATGAAAAGTATAGTTATATAATAAAAAGTAATTATTTTATAAATGAAACCTATTGAAAGGGGTTATTAATATGAGCAGAGTATTTAACTTTTCTGCAGGTCCTTCAATGCTTCCCGAGGACGTTTTAAAAAGAGCAGCAGCGGAGATGCTTGACTGCGAGGGCTCAGGTCAGTCAGTAATGGAGATGTCACACCGTTCAAAAGAGTATGATAATATTATCAAGACAGCAGAATCACTTCTCAGAGAATTGATGAACATTCCTGATAATTACAAGGTTCTTTTCCTTCAGGGCGGTGCTTCAACACAGTTTGCAGCAATTCCCTTGAACTTTATGAACAAGAACGGCAAGGCTGACTACATCATTACAGGTCAGTGGGCAAAGAAGGCTTTTGCTGAGGCACAGAAGTATGGTGACGTTCAGGCGGTTGCTTCATCAGCAGACAAAACCTTCTCTTATATTCCTGCAACAACAAAGGACAGCTTCCGTCCCGATGCAGACTACGTTTACATTTGCCTTAACAACACAATTTACGGCACAATTTACCATGAGCTTCCCGATACAGGCGATATTCCGCTTATTGCAGACATTTCAAGCTGCTTCCTTTCAGAGCCTCTTGATATTTCAAAATTCGCAATGGTTTATGGTGGTGCACAGAAGAACGTTGCGCCTGCAGGTCTTACAATAGCAATCATCCGTGAGGATATGCTTGGCAATGCACGCGACATTACTCCCACAATGCTTAACTATCAGATTCACGCTGACAATGATTCTCTTTATAATACACCTCCCTGCTACACAATCTACATTTGCAAGCTTGTGCTTGAGTGGATTAAGTCACTTGGTGGTCTTGAGGCTATGGGTGAGCGCAATCGCAAGAAGGCTGCAATCCTTTACGATTTCCTTGATAACAGCAAGATGTTCAAGGGCACGGTTGTTCCCGAGGACCGTTCACTTATGAACGTTCCCTTCGTTACAGGTGACGATGAGCTTAATGCAAAGTTCGTTAAGGAAGCAACTGCAGCAGGCTTTGTAAACCTTAAGGGTCACCGTTCAGTTGGCGGTATGCGCGCATCTATCTACAATGCAATGCCCATTGAGGGTGTTGAAAAGTTAGTTCAGTTTATGGCTGACTTTGAAAAAGCAAATTCATAAGGGGTTTTTAAAATGTACGATATTCTTACATTAAATAAGATTTCTCAGATTGGTCTTAAGGAGCTTGACAGCAAGTATGCAGTAACAGATTGCTGTGATTGCCCCGATGGTATTATTGTTCGTTCAGCTTCAATGCACGAATATGATTTTTCAGACAAAACTCTTGCAGTTGCACGTGCAGGTGCGGGTGTTAACAATATTCCTGTTGATGAATGCACAAAGAAGGGTATTGTTGTTTTCAACACTCCCGGTGCAAATGCAAACGCTGTTAAGGAGCTTGTGATTGGCGGTCTTATGCTTTCATCACGTAAGGTTGCGGCAGCCTACGACTGGTGCAAAACACTTAAGGGTGAGGGCGACAACGTTGGCAAGCTTGTTGAAAAAGGCAAGTCACAGTTTGCAGGTCCCGAAATTCTCGGTAAAACACTTGGTGTTATCGGCCTTGGTGCAATCGGCAGAATGGTAGCAGTTGCTGCTAACGCTCTTGGTATGAAGATTGTGGGCTACGACCCCTACTTCAACGTGGAGCTTAAGGGTGACCTTCCTGCAGATACAGAGTACGTTGACACACTTGATGAAGTATATGAGAAGGCTGATTATATCACACTTCACCTTCCCTGTGTTGCAGATACAAAGGGTATGATCAATGCTGACACAATCGCAAAGATGAAAGACGGTGTACGTATTCTTAACTTTGCACGTGGTGAGCTTGTTAAGGGCGCTGACCTTGCAGCAGCTATTGAGAGCGGTAAGGTTGCGGCATACGTAACAGACTTCCCCTCAGACGAGGTTATTGGTCTTCCCGGTGTTACAGCACTTCCTCACCTTGGCGCATCAACACCCGAAAGTGAAGAAAACTGTGCATATATGGCAGCCGTTGAAATCCGCGAATACCTTGAAAAGGGTAACATCAAAAACTCTGTTAACTTCCCCAACGTTGAAATTGATGCAGAGGGCGAAAGAGTTGCTGTTATTCACAACAATTCACTTAACGTTATGAACGACGTTCTGGGTGCATTTATGAAGAACGGTGTTGAAACAAAGGGCTTTAATTCAAAGGCAAAGGGTGATTATGCTTATACACTTGTTGTGGCAGATTCAATCCCCGATGCAGTAATCAACGCTCTTAACGCTAACGAAGATATTATAAAGGTTAGAAAGATATAACAAAAATGCAGTCCTAACGGACTGCATTTTTTAATTTAAAATTATAAATTTAAAATTCAAAATTAAGGGCGCAAGCGCGGATTATAATCAACGCGAAGCGTTCCTTTAATTTTGCATTCTGCATTCTGCATTTTGCATTTTATGCTTACGGAATAACGTTGCCTGCGCTTGAGAAAATCTCATACCATTCCTGCTTTGTAATGGTGATATCTGCTGCTGCGGCACATTCAAGAAGTCTGTTTGAGTTCATTGTGCCTGTAAGTGGCTGCATTTTTGCGGGGTGACGAAGAATCCAAGCCATAACGATTGTGTTCTTTGTTACACCGTATTTGTCGGCTAATTCCTGAAGCTTTGCATTGATTTCGGGGAAGTCGGGGTTGTCAACGTAAACACCCTCAAAGAAGCCGTACTGGAAGGGGGACCATGCCTGAATTGTGATGTCCTCGTAACGGCAGAACTCAAGAATACCACCGTCGCGGTCAATGGCGTTGTCCTCGCGCATATTAACGTAAAGTCCCTGCTTTACAATGTGGCAATCTGTAATGCTGAATTGAAGCTGGTCGGCACAAATGGGCTCTTCACCCAAGTATTTCTGTAAAAGACGAATCTGCATAGGGTTCTGGTTGGAAACACCAAAGTGCTTAACCTTGCCGCTTTCCTTAAGGAGCGCAAAAGCCTCTGCAACCTCCTCGGGCTCATAAAGAGTGTCCGGTCTGTGAAGCAAAAGGAAGTCAAGATAATCTGTTTTTAATCTTTTGAGGCAACCCTCAGTTGATTCAATGATATGCTCCTTGGAAAAGTCAAACATAACCTTGCCGGGGCAGATACCGCACTTTGACTGTAAAATGATGTTTTCGCGCACGTCGTCATTCATGCCGATAGCCTTTGCGAAAACCTCCTCGCTTTTGCCACCGCCATAAAGGTCAGCGTGGTCAAAGAAAT
>JAGBTL010000106.1 GCA_017631355.1 Clostridia bacterium | reverse complement strand
CTTTAACTACAATTTTCATAGCGATTTCTCCGAATTATTCTGTGACGTCGTCACCTGTTCTGCTCTTAAGCTTTGCCGCTCTTGAAACTGCAAGGTCATTCATCATCTGATCCTTAACCTTGCCGTCAACATTAAAGAATGAAAGCGAAATCGCTTTACCGATTCTGCCGATAGCAGGTGCAAGGGTGAATACTGTCCAGATAGCCTGAAGCAGTGTTGGGTCTGTCTGAGGAACAACAACGCCATAGGAGTTGATAAGCGGCTCATATTTGATAGCGACAATGATAATACCGCTGAGGATTGTTGAAATATTATTTGTAATAAGGGTGATATAGCCCATTGCGGCACTCATCATACCCTCGTTACGGATACCTGTTTTCCACTCAACATAGTCATACAAATCACCCTGAAGTGCAGTGCCGCAATAACGCTGAACACTGTTCATAGCACCTGCAAGAGTAAGGAAGAATACTATGATGACAATATTGATGATGTTGTTATCCGTTGGCTTATAACCTACGAAATACATTATAAGATAAACGATACCGCAATAGCCGTATGCTAAAACAGACAGGTTGCGAAGACCGATTTTCTTTGTCATTTTTGTGGCAAAGGGCAACACAAAGTAGCTTGGCAGACCTGTGAAAAGACCTGCAATGGCAGCATTTGAAAGCTTGCCTGTACAGTTGAGCCAGAAGTAGTTTGCAACGCTCTGACCTGTACCCTTACCCATACCGCAGAAGTTTTTCGCCATAAGCGCCCACATAGGACGGCAGGAGGCAACCTGCTTGATGGATTTCCACACGCTTGTGCTGTTCATTTCCTCACGTGATGCAAGTGGCACACGCTCCCTGAGGCTGAAGAAGCCGAACACACGGAACACAACAACAAGGGCAATGAAAATAAGCGCACCGCCAAGATAGATGCTGCGGGTTGGTATTGTTCGCGGTAAATAGTCAACGAAGAACGGGAACAGCGATGGCAGCCACACACCGAAAAGGTCAACGTAGGTATCTGCCGCAATAAGCTTGTTACGCTCGTTTATGTTGGGTGTAAGGTTATAAAGCACCGCCTGATATGCAGGTGTGTAGAAGGAGTTTGCAATAGAGCCAACGTAGCGTATTACAAGATAGAACAGCAAAAGTGTTGCCTGTGAAAGCCCGTCAGGCAGCATATAAGGCAATGCCGCTGAAAACAAGAAAAGCGGAAGTGTAAGCACAAGATAAGGACGCACTCTGCCCCAGCGTGTACGTGTTCTGTCAAGAATGGGACCCGAAATTGCGTTGTCAAAGGTGTCAAGAATGCTGCAGAATGACTGGGCAACGCTAAGGGTAATGGGGCTGACGTGCTGGAAGGTTGTGGTGTAGAAAAACTCGTTGTTACCGTTAAAGGTTTCCCAGTTTTTGTCACCGATACCTGAAATTATGTAAGCCGCCATTTCGCGGGGGCCTAAATATTCCTTTTCCTGCTGTTTTTTCTGTCTGTCAATATCTGCCTGAGTAACCTCAGGCTCAACATAGGTTGAGGTTTTTTTCTCTGCCACGTGGGCACCGCCTTCCGATGTTATTTTTATGAGATATTCCGATTATTTATCATAATATATTTTCATATTATCATAAATATTTTTCGTTTTCAATGCTTTTGATTTTTCTACATTCCCGTAAAAATTGTCAGTTATTCACGAGGGCTTTAAGCTCGTTATAGAGCCTTGAAACAGGTAAGCCAACCACGTTGAAATAGTCACCGTTAAGACCCTTTATGTAAACACAGGCCTTGCCTTGGATACCATAACTGCCGGCTTTATCGTAGGGCTCTGAAAGGGAAATATATTCCTCTATTTCGCTTTCGGTCATAGGGTTGAATTCAACGTCGGTTTTCTCGCTGAAGGTGACCACCCTGTCACCCGTCGAGATTGTCACACCCGTATAAACACTGTGCACTCTGCCCTGAAGAAGGCTTATCATATAACGTGCATCTGATTTATCAACAGGCTTGCCGAGAATTATATCATCCACCGCAACAACCGTATCGGCAGAAACAACAATTTCATCTGCCTGTGATATTTCCCTTGCGGCATTGTTTTTTATTTTTGAAAGATACTCAACTGCATCCCGAGGTGAAGTACCTTCGGGAAGTGTTTCGTCGCAATCCGCAGGACGTATTAAAACGTTGTCTGCAATGAGCGAAATCAGCTCCTTGCGACGAGGGGATTGAGATGCAAGAACTATTTTTTCTTTAATCATTCCACTCTAATTCCCTTGCTATTTTCTTAAGGGTGTTAAGACCCCATCTGCAAGCGGTTACAGGGTCCTCGTGACCCTCAAACTCAAGGGTAATGTAGCCGTTGTAGCCTGCATCGCTTAATATTTTAAGTGTCTGTAAAACAGGCACGTTGCCGTGGCCGAGAACTGCTCCGCGAAGGTAATTGCCCCCACGTGTTTTAAAGAAGCCGTCAGCAGGCGCAAGCTCGCTGCCGCTCTTTACGTGGAAATCCTTTGCGTGAATGTAGGATGCAAACTGCGCAACCCTGCTTACTGCGGTAACAGGATTTTCATCGGCACAAAGGAAATTACCGATATCAACAAGTGCACCGAAATTTTTGTGGTTAACACCTGTGATTATAGCCTCTACCCTGTCGCTGTCCTGACAGAAGTAGCCGTGGTTTTCAATCATTGTTTTAATGCCCTTTTCTGCGGCATATTCAGTAACGGCGCGGTAGCCCTCCACAAGGCGGGGCAAAGCCTGCTTAAAGCCGTTGAATTTTTCATCACCATTTTTGTAGCCGCCTGTTGCATCGTGGCGCATACCCTTGGCACCAAGAGCCCGGCAAACATCAACCTCACCCTTAAGGCGGTCAATCTCTGCCGAAAGATTTCCGTCACAGCCGTAAATAAAATCGGCACCTATTGAATACTGCACAAGCTCAATGCCCTGTCTTTCGCACTCTGCCTTAAGACGTGCGGCATACTGGAGCTTATCCTCGCCCTCGGGAACGCTGATGCCTGCAAATTCAATACCGTCAAAGCCGATTTCCTTTGCAAGGGCAATAAGCTCAAGCTCTGTTTTTTCACCCTTGTTTACAAGGGCTGATAAGCTGTAGCTGCTGACTGCATACTTCATGGGGAAAAATCCTTTCCATTATTTTATCATTGTGTATAAGCCTTGTGAGTATTATGATATTAGTAGAATACCACTTTCACAAGGAGGTTTTGCTTTGAAAATTGAAGCCGACGGCGAAGAAAAAATTGCCGTAACTCTTACGGAGCGTGATATGCAGGACTTTGACATCACCTATGATGAAATGGACTATTCAAACATTGAAACCCGCAGAGTTATCTGGACAATACTTGATGAAGCCAAGCGGGTTTTAGGCAAGCCCATAAACATTGACAACCGTTTGCTTATACAGGTTTCGCCCGGTGAGGATGGGGGCTGCATAATGCACTTCAGTCAGCTCAACGACAGCCATGCCCACCAGAAAAAGCGGCTTGTTATGAAAAAGGATGCCGAGCCTGTCGTGTTCTGTGCCTTTGACTGCAACTCATTTATTGATGCTATCAGGCTTATACGCCTGACACCGTCGGGAAATTCAACTGAGTTTTATATATCCGATGAGGATTACTACGCCATTGTTCACCCCTTGCCGGGGCAAACGGAAAGGCTGCTCACTCAGCTGTGCGAGTTTGGTGAGGTAACCATATCCTGCAAAAAGGAGCTTGCAAGAATTTATGAAACGGGCAAGTCCTTATCTTAAGCTATCAATAGCTGCCCTTGTGTCTGCTGCTCCGAATACATAGCTGCCGCTGACAAGCACGTCTGCGCCTGCCTCCACACAAAGGGGAGCGGTTTTACTGTCAATACCGCCGTCAACCTGTATCATAAGCTGAGGATTGATTTCCTCGGCTTTTTCTCTTATTGCCTTGATTTTGGGGAGCATATCGCTCATAAATGACTGACCGCCAAAGCCGGGCTCAACGGTCATAACAAGCACCATTGCAACGTCCCTTATGTAAGGGAAAACTGCCTCGGCGGGTGTTGCAGGCTTTACTACAAGTGCAGGTAAAACACCTGCTGCCTTTATTTTTTCAATAGTTTTTTCAATATCGCTGTTGCTTTCAACGTGGAATGCAATAAGATCCGCACCTGCTGACACGAAGGAATCGATATAATCGTAAGGATTGCTTATCATAAGGTGGCAGTCAAGGAACATATCCGTTGCCTTCCTTATTGCCTTAACAACAGGTGGTCCGATAGAAATATTGGGCACAAAGTGACCGTCCATAACGTCCACGTGGAGCATATCTGCACCGCCCTGCTTAACCTTTTCAATGTCGGGCTTAAGGAGTGCATAGTCCGCAGAAAGAATTGAGGGAGAAACCTTTATCTTATTTTTAAAATTCACAGAAATTCTCTCCTTTCAGGATAGTGAGCGCTGTTTCCTTATCAGCAAAAATGCGGTTTTTCAGCTCATCAAGTGAGCCAAAATTCATTTCACCGCGGATTTTTTCCACAAGGAAAACTCTTGGATACTGACCGTAAAGGTCACCGTTAAAGCCAATAATGTTTGTTTCGCTTCGCTTTTCGCTGTTGCCGATGGTAGGTCTTATGCCTACGTTTGTAACAGAGGGATAAATTTTGCCGTCAACGTCGGTAAAGGAAGCATACACGCCAAATCCAGGCACCTGAAAATCGGGTGTAAAGAACTGATTTATGGTAGGTGAGCCTAACACCCTGCCCCTTTCGTCACCGTGAAGCACCTCAAAGTCATAGGAGAAGCACCTGCCAAGCATTGCTCGGACGCTTTTCATATCACCCCTGCTTACCGCCTCACGAATTCGGGTGGAGCTGACGGGCTCATCGTTATATTCTATTTTATCAACAACAGTCAGCTTGATTTCACGCTCAAGGCACAACGCCATAAGAGTCTGCACGTCGCCGCAGGCACCCTTGCCAAAGCGGTAGTTAAAGCCACAGGCAATGGATTTTGCATTGAATTTATCAACAAGCACCTTGTCAACAAACTCCTGTGGTGACATATCACATATTTCATCAAAATCAACATAAACGGGCTCAACACCCCAGCTAAAGAGAATTTCTCTTTCATACTGCGGTGTTATAAGTGTGCAGGGTGTGTCCTTATGCTCATGGCTCAGATGCTTTCTGAACATAAGTGCAATTTTTCGCTCATATTGACTTTTTTCTGCGGTGATAACCGCCTTGTGACCTATGTGAAGTCCATCAAATGTGCCAAGGGCAACAAAGCTGCCCTCAAACTGCTGTTCTGTAATCATCGTTCGTTATAAACTCTTTTCACGGCGAGGGAGTCGCTGCCCTCGGCATATTCTCCCAGACCTAAAAATTTTTCGTTGCCGTACACTCTGTACAGGCCGTAGTCCTTAAGACCCTTAACCCTCTGCGCCATCAGATCACCGCCATTGCTGAAGCGGACTGCCTGATTATCCGTAACACGGAGCGCCGGGTAACACTCCAACAGTCTGTCAATGGGAATGAGTGCCTCGGAAAGCCTGTCCTCATCCTTCATTGCCTGTAATTCCTCAAGAGTGTAGCAATCGTCAATGCTCACTCCGCAGGCATAGGTTCTTGAAAGTGCCGTCATTACAGCACCTGTGCCCACAGCATCACCTATATCGCTGATAAGTGTACGTATGTAAGTACCTGCAGAGCAGCGGCAGGTCAATGCATAGTCCCTGCCCTCTATATGTTGAATTTTCAACTGATAAATTGTGCATTTTCTTGGAGTACGCTCCACCTCCTTACCCTGTCGGGCAAGCTCATAAAGGCGGACTCCGTCCTTCCTGATAGCGGAATACATTGGCGGAAGCTGCATAATCTCCCCCGTGAACTGCTCCGCAAGCTCTTCAACCTGCTGTGGCTCAACGTCCTTGTCACAGGTTTTTGTTACCTGACCCCAAATATCAAGGGTATCGGTTTCAACGCCAAGCCTGAAGCGTGCCTCATATTCCTTTACGTGGGTGGGTAAAAGCTCAATAAAGCGTGTTGCGCCGCCCAGAGCCACAGGCAGAACGCCTGTTGCATTGGGGTCAAGCGTGCCTGTGTGACCCGCCTTTTTCTCCTCGGCAATGCGCCTGAGCTTGTTTACCGCAAAAAATGATGTTATATCCATACCCTTTTTAAGGGGAATTATACCTGTCATTTTACAAGACCATCCAAAGATTTTTTTATTGATGCAAGGAGCAGCTCCTTTGCCTCGTCACAGCCGCACTCGGGATGACAGCCTGCTGCACCCTTGTGGCCACCGCCACCAAGACGCGCACAAACCTCGGATGCATCAATATCACCGTCTGTACGAACAGAAATGCTGTAGCTTCCGTCAGGCTTTTCCTTCATTACTGCGCCTACAACAACCCCCTCAATCTGGCGGGGAAGTGCTGTAATGGGATATACCTGATGCTCGTCGGCACCGCTTTTTTCATACATATCCTGTGTGATTGTGATAATGGCGCACCTGTCACCGAAGTGATATTCAAGTGTTTCGCGGGAAAGGCGCTCAAGCTCAAGGAAGCTTTTTGTTTTTGTTTCAAACATAAGCTTGTTGATTGTTTTTGAATCAATACCCTGCTCCATAAGCTCTGCGGCTATTCTGAAGGTAAGCGCAGAGGTGTTCTGATACCTGAAGCAGCCTGTATCGGTTGAAATGCCTGTGTAAATGCAGTTTCTGAAATACTCGTTTGATTTGTAGCCCATATCCTTTGCAAGCTCAAAAATAATCTCGCAGGCAGCGGCTCTGTCCTCAACGTAGGTATCTTTTGCAAAAAGTGTGTTTGACGCGTGGTGGTCAATGCCAAGGTCTACTCTGTCCGCATAGTCAGCGGCAATGCTGCCGAGAAGGCGTGCATCGGCAACGTCAACAGCAACAATGAAGGGGTCCTTTACCTCATCATTTTCAAAGCCGTCGGTCATATAGCTGAAGTCGGCAGAAATTTCATCGGCACAAAGGAAAGCCCTCTTTTTACCCATTGAGCGCAGAATTTCACACAATGCAAAAGCGCACCCCAAGGTGTCACCATCGGGATGTTCATGTGAAAGTATAAGAAATTCCTCGTGGGAATTTATGAGTTCAATACATTGTTTTTTCTCTATAACCATAGCTCCAAGGACGGCAGTGTTATCGCAAGGTGCGATAACACTATAGCCGTAGCTCCTAATAATTATTCGTCGTCAGAGGTGCTTGAAATTTCCTCAAGCTTTTTGACGATGCTCATGCCGTATTCAATAGAATCGTCGGCAACAAACTTCATTTCAGGGGTTTTGCGAAGTCCAAGCCTTTTGCCAACCTCACGGCGGATAAGACCTGTTGCGCCTGTAAGCGCCTTCGCAGCAGCCTTAGCAACCTCCATGCCCTCAATTGCGCTGACGTAAACCTTAACGTAGGATGAGTCAGATGCAACCTCGGCACGGGCAATGCTTATGAGATGGTCTGAAACGCGAGGGTCCTTAAGCTCCCTTACGATGCTTGCAATCTCACGCTTGATGTCCTCGGCAGTTCTGTTCTGTCTATAAGTTCCCATAATTTCTCCTTAGGAAATTAGTCCTTGTATTCCTCAACGATAAATGCCTCAAGGATGTCGCCCTCTTTGATATCGTTGAACTTTTCAAGACCTACACCGCATTCGTAGCCGGTTGCAACCTCTTTCTGGTCATCCTTGAAGCGCTTAAGTGATGCAATTTCATCCTCAAACACAACAATACCGTCACGAACAACACGGATTTTTGAGTTTCTTGTGATTTTACCGTCAATAACGTAGCAGCCTGCGATAGTACCTGCACTTGAAAGCTTGAATACGTCACGTACCTCTGCCTTACCCTGTTCAACGTCGCGGAACTTGGGAGCAAGCATACCCTTGATAGCTGCCTCAACCTCTTCAATGCAGTCGTAGATAACGCGGTACATTCTCATTTCAACGCCGTCGCGCTCTGCATTAACCTCTGCAACGGAGTCGGGACGAACGTTAAAGCCAACAATAAGTGCGTTTGATGCGTTAGCAAGCATAACGTCGGACTCGTTAACCGCACCAACACCACCGTGGATAACCTTAACGCGAACCTCTTCATTTGAAAGCTTTTCAAGACTCTGACGAACAGCCTCTACCGAGCCCTGAACGTCTGCCTTAACGATGATGTTAAGGTCCTTAAGTGAGCCTTCGTTGATTGAATCAAAGAGGTTGTCAAGAGTAACCTTCTGCATTGAGCGGAATTCCTCTTCCTTAAGCTGACGCTTTCTCTGCTCAACCAGCTCACGAGCAAGCTTTTCATCAGATACACAGTCAAATGCATCGCCACCAACGGGCACCTCGGCAAGACCTGTGATTTCAACGGGCACTGAGGGACCTGCTGTATCAACACGTCTGCCCTTGTCGTCTGTCATAACACGAACTCTACCAACAGCGGTACCTGCAACGATAATGTCGCCTGAGTTAACTGTACCGTTCTGAACAAGGAGAGTTGCAACGGGTCCGCGACCCTTATCAAGACGAGCCTCAATAACAATACCCTTACCTGCACGGTTGGGGTTAGCCTTAAGCTCCTTCATTTCTGCAACAAGGAGAACTGACTCAAGAAGTGTGTCAATGTTCATTCTTGTTTTAGCTGAAACAGGAACACAGATTACGTCGCCGCCCCACTCCTCGGGGATAAGCTCGTGCTCTGTGAGCTGCTGCATAATCTTGTCGGGTGAAGCGTCGGGCTTATCCATCTTGTTGATGGCAACAACAACTGAAACACCTGCTGCCTTTGCGTGGTTGATAGCCTCAATTGTCTGGGGCATAATACCGTCGTCTGCAGCAACAACAAGGATTGCAATATCAGTAGCCATAGCACCACGTGCACGCATTGCTGTGAAGGCTGCGTGACCGGGAGTGTCAAGGAAGGTGATGTCCTGATCATTGAGGTGTACTCTGTAAGCACCAAGGTGCTGAGTGATACCGCCTGCCTCTGTTTCGGTTACTGAAGTGTTCTTGATAGCGTCAAGAAGTGATGTTTTACCATGGTCAACGTGACCCATAACACAAACAACGGGGCTACGGGGAAGAAGCTCAGCTTCGTTATCCTCGTGGTCGTCAATGATTCTGTCCTCAATGGTAATAACAACTTCCTTTTTAACCTTTGCGCCAAGCTCTGTTGCAACAATTTCTGCAGTATCGAAGTCAATAACCTGATTAACTGTTGCCATCATACCAAGGCTGAAGAGCTTTTTGATAACCTCGGCAGCTGTTCTCTTGAGCATTGCTGCAAGGTCACCAACCGTGATTTCCTCGGGTACAGTAATAACGAGGGTCTTCTTTGCGCGCTCAGCCTCAATTCTCTTGAGTCTTTCTGCCTCGCTCTCCTTGCGCTTGGAGCGCATGCCCTGCTGCTTTCTGTACTGCTGACTCTTCTGCTTAAGCTTCTGCTTGGTCTGCACGTTGTCGTTTATTGAGTGTACCGGAGCAATGTTTTCATAACGCTCGTTGTACTTGTCAAGCTGAATATCCTCTGCACGGGTGTCAATTGTTCTCTTTTCACCCTTTGTACGTGACTGCATGGGACCGTCAGTTTTCTTTTCGTGCTTTTTGAAGGGGTTAAGAGTGCTTTCGCCGTGCTTTTTCTCAGCCGGCTTTTTAGCCTCTTCCTTCTTAGCCTCAGGCTTCTTGCCCTCGGGCTTTTTGTCCTGCTTCTTTTCCTCAGGCTTTTTGCCCTCAGCCTTTTTGCCCTCAGGCTTGCTGTCCTGCTTCTTTTCAGCGGGCTTCTTAGCCTCTTTCTTTTCAGCGGGCTTCTTCTCCTCCTTTTTCTGCATTGCAAAATATGCATCAAAGGAAGCTACTGAATTGTCCTGTGTGAGCACGTCAAAAAGCACGTCAAGCTCCTTTGTATCAAGTGCTGTCGATGACTTTTTGGGCTCATCAAAAAATTTGCCGAGAATGTCTGAAACATCCTTGCTCTGTAAACCGAAGTCCTTTGCGACCTCGCTAACCTTATATTTAGTTATCATGTAATTCCTCCCCGAATTTTTGGAGTATTTTATTTGCGAATCCGTCGTCTGTTACGGAAAAAACTGCTGATTTTTTACCAAGGGCAATGCCAAACTCCTCCATACCGATTGGTGTGCGGTAAACAGGAATACTTTTGCCCTCATAGGAGCAGGCGTGTCGCATTTCCCTTTCAAGCCGCTCCGAAGCATCTGCCGACAAAAACACAAGCCTTGCGGCGGATGAAATGACCGACTCCTTTACAACGTCGTGTCCGCAAAGCAGCTTGCCTGCCTTACGACACAGACCGAGAAAGCCTAAAACGTCCTTAGTATTCATTTTGCCCCAGTCCTTTCAATTATCAGCCTTATTTAAGCTCCTGTGCCATAGCGTCATAAACGTTGTCGGGAATGCTTGTTTCAAGCGCTCTTTCAAATCTTTTTGACTTGCGAGCCTTATCAAAGCAGCTCTTGTCCGGACAAATATATGCGCCTCTGCCTGATTTTTTGCCTGTCAGGTCAAGACTGATTTCACCTTCAGGACTTTTGACTGCACGGATAAGCTCACGCTTGGGCTTCATTTCGTTGCAGCCGAGGCATTTTCTCATTGGAATTTTTTTCTCTGCCATAATTACCTCACGAATTCTGAGGAATATAGAAGCCGCTTTCGGGCTTGATGTCAATCTTCCAGCCTGTAAGTCTTGCAGCAAGGCGAGCATTCTGACCCTTGTTGCCGATTGCAAGTGAAAGCTGAGTATCGGGTACTGTTACGTGGCAGGCATTTTCCTTTTCCTCGTCAATTTCAACCTCAAGAACGTCTGCGGGAGCAAGTGCTGCTGCGATGAACTTTGCAGGATCCTCGTCGTAAACAACGATATCAATCTTTTCGCCACCGAGTGACTCAACGATTGTGCCAACACGAGTACCCTTGGGACCGATACATGCACCGATGGGATCAACGTTTTCATCCTTGGAGCAAACTGCAATTTTTGTTCTTGAGCCTGCCTCACGAGCAACTGACTTGATTTCAACAATGCCGTCGTAGATTTCGGGAACCTCTGTTTCAAAGAGTCTCTTTACAAGACCTGAGTGAGTTCTTGAAATCATTGCCTTGGGACCCTTGGGAGTGTCCTTAACACCCTCAATGAATACCTTAACAAGCTGACCCTCCTTGAGAACCTCGTCAGGAAGCTGTCTTGAACGGGGAAGAACAACTACTGCCTTGCCGATTTCAAGAGTTGCATTGCCTGTCTGGGGATCAACGCTCTGAACCTTACCTGTAACAAGCTCCTTCTGCTTTGACTCAAACTCCTTAAGCATAAGTCCGCGCTCTGCATCGTGAATGTCGCCGCGGATAACGTTCTTTGCAGTTGTTGCAGCAATTCTGCCGAACTGCTTTGTTTCAAGGGGGATTTCAACAATATCGCCAACAAGAGCGTTCTTGTTGTATTTTTTTGCCTCTTCGGGAAGAAGCTCTGTGAACTCGTTTTCAACTACCTCAACAACTGTCTTTCTGAGGTAAACTCTGAGTTCACTCTTTTCGGGGTTGCAGTCAACGAAAACAACGTCCTCGCCACCGTACTCCTTACGTACTGATGTGATAATCGCAGAGCAAACCTTTTCAAGAAGGTAATCCGCAGGGATACCTCTCTCCTGCTCAAGCATTGCGATTGCCTCAAAAAATTCTTTGTTCTGATTTGTGGGCTTTGCCGCTTTACGTGCCATTTTTCCTACCAATCCTTTCGTGTGTATATAAACTAAATTCTAAACAAATGTTATAAATGCAAAATGCAGAATGCAAAATGCAAAATTATCGGGGAAGCAAAGCTTCCGAACATTATAAACGGTGTTTTCAAAACTGAATCGAATGACTTCAACTATAAACAAGTCGCAAATTACAGATTACAAGTAGCATTTTAAAGAAAACCGTTACTGTCAGTTTACCATAAAACCCGATGAACAATCGTAATTTTTTGTTGCACGAAGCTTTATAATCAACGCGTAGCGTTCCTTTAATTTTGCATTCTGCATTTTGCATTTGTTTGTCAATCGCTCAATACTTTATTCAAATTCTAAAAATTCAAGTTATTCGCTCAAACCTTTATCAAATTTAAAAATTCAAGATAGGGATGAGTGACGCAGATTTAGTGAACGCAGGCGTACAAAGGTACGTCAAGCGAGCTAAATCAAGTCAATCGCCCTATATTGGATTTTTAAGCAGGGAAGTCATCAAGCTTTACCCATGCTATCTCCTTCTTCTCCGCTGTCATTGTAGTTTCATCGGGGAATTCAATTGTTATTGCGCCTGTTTCGCTGTAATCAAGGAGCACGCCCTTGAACTCGCGCTGTCCCTCATAGGGTCTGATGAGCCTTAAAATAACCTTTTCATCAATAGCGCACTCAAAGTGAAAATCACGTGTGAGCTTGCGCTCAATACCGGGTGAGGAAACCTGAAGGTTGTACTGACGGTCAATAAGGTCAGCATCATCAAGTGGCTTATCAAGAGCGTGGCTCATATTAACGCAGTCCTCAATGCCGATGCCGTCCTCCTTGTCGATGAAAATTCTGAGATAGTAGTTAGCGCCCTCCTTCTCAAAGACAACGTCCCAGAGAATAAGTCCTAACTCCTCTGCGATGGGCTCTGCTAATTCCCATACTGCAGCAACAGTATTCTTTGCCAAAATAACACCTCTTTACAGTAAATAAACACTTACGTTTAAAACAATAAATATGAGAGCAGGTTGCCCTGCTCTCACTCGTGTTTGTATTCGTACGATGAGAATATAACACATCTATTTTAATTTTGCAACCGTTTTTATAAAAAATACTTGCATTTTTTGAACAATATTACTGTATTATTTAAATATAATATGAATTTTCACCCTTTCGGGGTATAAATCCGTTGTAAAACGCACAAATTTATGATATATTCCAATCAGAGGATACACTTTGAAAACGAGGTGATTTTATGGCAAAAATAGTTGTTGCAGGCTGTGGGCACGGCGGACTTGTTGCTGCAACAAAGCTTGCTCGGGCGGGCCACGAGGTAACAGTTTATGAAAAGGCTCCCCGTCAGGAAATCGGGCACCCCCAAAGCGATGCCTTTGATTACGACACCTTCACCTATGCCGATTTGCCCGTGGCACCATATTTCAGGCGCGGCGGAAACGTTATCACCTTTGTGCCACCCGGTGCGGACAACGAGCCACTTACAATACCCGCCCTTGAAAATGAGTCATACATTGTTGACCGCAAGGAGCTTATAAATTATCTTGTTGAGCTTGCGGAGGAGGCGGGAGTTGAAATTCTCTTTGAAAAAGAGGCTACAGCACCGATTATACTGGGCAACAGAGTTGCCGGCATTGTTGTTGATGGTGAAAAAATTTACTGCGATATGGTTATTGATGCCTGCGGTGTCAGCTCCCCTATCCGCAGTCAGCTTCCCGATTTTATGGGCGTGAACAGAGCAGTTGAGAAATATGACGTTGTGCACTCATACCGAGCATATTTCAGCAGAACAGATGCTCCCGACCCACGGCACAATTATCAGCTTTATCTGCAGGAGGACGGCACGGTTGGCTTTTCGTGGCTGATCACGGAAATTGACAGAACAGATGCTCTTATCTGCCGCTTTTACTACCCCGAGGACAGCGAGGTGCTTGATGCGCTCCGCATTGTGCAGGAGAAAAATCCGCAAATGGGTAAGGATATGATTTACGGTGGCTCACGCTCGGTTATTCCTGTTTGTCAGCCCCTTGGTATGCTTGTTGCCGACGGCTATGCCGCAGTTGGTGACAGCGCATTTATGACAATACCCGTTAAGGGTTCGGGCATTACCTATTCCATCAAAGCGGGCAAGATGCTTGCCGACTGTATTCTCAAGGATACCGAGGGATTTTTTGATACGGAGTCCTTGTGGGAATACCAGCGCAGATTCTTTAAGGAGCTTGGCTTTGGCGCCTGTCATCTGGCAATAATAAAGAACATTCTGCCCTATCTTACAACGGCGCAGGTTGATGAAATTTTCCGTCTGAAGCTTGTAAGCACAGAGGAAATTCAGGACATTATGTCCAACACGGCAAACGCCATTTTTACCCCCAAGGGTCTTGCTGCAACGCGAGAAAAAATCCGCCTTGCAGGCAACAACACCGTTATAAAGGACATTTTGTCAAGCATTGCTGTGTGGATTGGCAAATTCTTTGTAATTGAGGCTGCATTCCCCACAAAATATGACAGAGCCGATATACAGAAATGGCTGCGCAGATACAACAACTTTTTCGTGTCAATTAAAAAGCCTGAATAAAAAACAAAAGCTTCCGAAGCACTGCTGCTTCAGAAGCTTTTTCTTCAGAAAAGACCTTTATTGTATTTGAACTGCCCGTAGAAAATCAAGACAAGTCCTATAACCAGACCGATTATGGTGAACAGCATTATCTCCTTGGATAACACTATGGTCAGCATTCCGTCCAGAGCTATACCAACGCCAATAACAAGGTTGCCTGCGCCAACAACTCTGCCGTAAGGCTTGCGTGTTTCCTCGGTAAGGTTTTTCATATGATACGAGTGTATAAGCTGCGTTTTTCCCTTCATTATGGCAACACCTATTATGATGAAAACAATGCCTATGACAACAAGAATTATAGCTTCCACAGGTCGCACCACCTCTTCGTTTTATGATAAAATTATAGCACTCGTATGCTATTTTTTCAACACAAAAAACAAACCGCAACGCCCAATAGCATTGCGGTTTTTTAAATTTAGAATGCGATTTTTTCCTCGATGTACTTTTCAAGGTCTGCAATGGGAAGGCGAACCTGCTCCATTGTATCTCTGTCACGTATTGTTACGCAGCCGTCCTCAACGCTGTCAAAGTCGTATGTGATGCAGAAGGGTGTACCGATTTCGTCCTGACGGCGGTATCTCTTACCGATTGAGCCTGCATCGTCATAGTCAACGTTGAACTTCTTTGAAAGGCTTGTGAAAATTTCTGTTGCCTGTTCATTAAGCTTCTTTGAGAGGGGAAGAATTGCACACTTGAAGGGTGCAAGTGTGGGATGAAGTCTGAGAACAACTCTTGTGTCGTTCTTTTCTGCATCAACCACCTCCTCGTCATAAGCCTCTGTAAGGATTGTGAGGAAAAGACGCTCAACACCAAGTGAGGGCTCAATAACGTAGGGAATGTATCTCTCGTTTGTTTCGGGGTCAAAGTAATCAAGGCTCTTGCCTGATGTGTTGATGTGCTGTGTAAGGTCATAGTCTGTTCTGTCGGCAACACCCCAAAGCTCACCCCAGCCGAAGGGGAAGAGATATTCAAAGTCAGTTGTTGCCTTTGAATAGAAGCAAAGCTCCTCGGGATCGTGGTCACGAAGGCGAAGGTTTTCCTCCTTGATGCCAAGTGAATAGAGCCAGTCACGGCAGAAGCCACGCCAGTACTCAAACCACTCAAGGTCTGTGCCGGGCTTGCAGAAGAACTCAAGCTCCATCTGCTCAAACTCACGAACGCGGAAAATGAAGTTACCGGGTGTGATTTCGTTACGGAAGGATTTACCGATCTGTGCAACACCGAAGGGAACCTTTTTACGTGTTGTACGCTGGATGTTTGCAAAGTTCACGAAAATGCCCTGTGCAGTTTCGGGACGGAGATAAAGCTCATTCTTGCTGTCCTCTGTAACGCCCTGGAAGGTTTTGAACATAAGGTTGAACTGACGGATATCTGTAAAGTCATGCTTGCCGCACTGAGGGCAGGCAATAGCGTGCTCCTTGATGTAGTCCATCATCTGCTCGTTTGACCAGCCTGCAACGTTTGTGCCGTCAAAATCCTCAATAAGGTTGTCTGCTCTGTGGCGTGTTTTACACTCACGACAGTCCATGAGCGGATCAGAGAAGCCGCCAAGGTGACCTGATGCAACCCATGTCTGAGGGTTCATAAGAATAGCACTGTCAAGACCTACGTTGTAGGGGTTTTCCTGAATGAACTTTTTGCGCCATGCGTTTTTGATGTTTGTTTTGAGCTCAACGCCAAGGGGGCCGTAATCCCATGTGTTGGCAAGACCGCCGTAGATTTCGCTGCCGGCGTAAACGAAGCCTCTGCCCTTGCAAAGAGCAACAAGCTTTTCCATTGATTTTTCAGTATTCTTCATATCTATCTCCCTTTTCTACGAAAGATTTTGCATATCAATTGTGAATTATATCACACATTTTTTTAATAATCAACATTTTGCACAAATTTATATACCGTTTATTGTAAACTTTAACTTGACAGAAGGTTTGGGTTATTGTAAAATGATAAATTGTAAATTTATGTATTATACTTCAACAGAAATGAGTGTGATTATATGCATTGGTCAGAAATGATCGCAGACCGCATTATCAAGCGCAACCCCGATAAGGAAGAGTACGTTTGTGCCGCAGGTATCAGCCCCTCAGGCTCAATCCACATTGGTAACTTCCGCGATATTGCAACAAGCTACTTTGTTGTTCGTGCGCTTATCAAAAAGGGTAAAAAGGCAAAGCTCCTTTTCTCATGGGACGAGTTTGACCGTATGAGAAAGGTTCCCGTTAACGTTGCTGCTATTGACAGCGATATGGAAAAATATATCGGCTGCCCCTACGTTGACGTTAGAAACCCCTTTGACACTGAGGAAAAAACATACGCCGAATATTTTGAGCACGAGTTTGAGCGCTCAATCGTAAAATTCGGCATTGATATGGACTACCGCCATCAGGCAGAAATGTACCGCAGCGGTAAATACACAGAGCATATCCTTCACTCACTCAAAAAGCGTGGCGAGATTTTTGACATTCTTGCAAGCCACCGCACACAGCCTGTTCAGGAGGGTGAGCGTGAAAACTACTACCCCGTAAGCATTTACTGCTCCGAGTGTGGTAAGGATACAACAAAAATTCTTTCTCTTTCCGAGGATTGCACAACTGCAGAATATACCTGCGAGTGCGGTCACAAGGGCAGCTTTGATTTCACAAAGGACTTCAACTGCAAGCTTGCTTGGAAGATTGACTGGCCCATGCGTTGGATGTATGAGGGCGTTGACTTTGAGCCCGGCGGAAAGGACCATGCAAGTCCCCACGGCTCATACGACACAAGTAAGGACATCGCAAAGAAAATCTTTGGCTATGAGCCTCCCCTTTTCCAGGGCTACGAGTTCATTGGTATCAAGGGCACAACAGGTAAGATGTCTGGCTCCTCAGGTCTTAACCTTACACCCGAAACTCTTCTTAAGATTTATGAGCCCGAGGTAATTCTTTGGCTTTACTCAAAAACAGAGCCTCTCAAGGCATTTGACTTCTGCTTTGATGATGGTATTCTCCGTCAGTACTTTGAGTTTGACAAGATGTACACTGCAGTTAAGGACGGTACTGCAAACGAGGCACAGAAGGACATTATGTACAACACCACAGTTGGTGACAGAGTTCTTAACACAGTTCCCATGAGCCTTCTTGTTCAGCTTGGCAGCGTTGTTGACTTCAACATTCCCATGCTTGAAACAGTTTTCGAGAAAATCGGCACTCCCTACAAGCAGGCAGAGTTCAACGACAGGCTTGGCAGAGCTAAATATTGGCTTGAAAACTGTGCTCCCGATCAGGTTAACCGTCTTCGTACAGGCAGAAACTGGGAGGTTTACAACACCCTCACTGATGACGAGAAAAAGGAGGTTGAAATCCTCTTCAACTACATCAAGGCCGGTGGCTACGACCTTGACGAGCTCAACAAAAAGCTTTACGCTATCCCGAAGGAAATCTTCGGTGAGGATATGGACGAAAAGGCACTCAAGGGTATTCAGGGTACATTCTTCAAGAATATCTACAAGCTTCTTATTGATAAGGAAAAGGGTCCCCGTCTTTACCTGTTCCTTTATGCTATTGACCCTCAGAAGTACGTTGGTCTTCTTGACTTCTCTTATGAAAAGACGGCTGAGGAGGCAAAGGCAGAGGAGGATGCAAAGGCAGCCGCTGCTGCAGTTGTTGAAAACGAGGACAAGCACGTTTACGGTGAGCCCGATGCATTTGTTCCCTTTAAGGAAGAGCTTGTAAGCATTGACTACTTTGAAAAGCTTGACCTCAGAGTGTGCGAAATCGTTAAGGCACAGGAAATCAGAAAGTCACACAGCTGCCTTAAGCTTACACTCAATGACGGTAGCGACAAGCCCCGTGTAATCGTTTCATCAATCAAGAGCGAATACACCTGCGAGCAGCTTATCGGCAAAAAGATTATCGTTATTGCAAACCTTGAGCCTGCAAGACTTACAGGTGTTGAAAGTCAGGGTATGCTCCTTGCCGCAACAAACGGTGCTTGCGGTTGTCAGGTAGTATTCCTTCCCGACTGCGTTCCTGCAGGTACACAGATTAAATAATTATGATTCGTTTTGAGAATGTAAATGAGGAGACGTTCTCTGCGGTCTATGAAAAAATGTGCGCGGCGTTCCCTCTTGAGGAGCGTCGCGAATTTACAGACCAAAGTGAATGTATGACGGATAAGCGTTTTCGTTTTCTTGAAATTTATGAAAATGCTGACCCTGTTGGCTTTATCGCCCTGTGGGTGCTTTGCGGCTTTGTGTTCATTGAGCACCTTGCAATTGATGAGGACAAGCGAGCAGGCGGATATGGCACAAGGGCAATTGAGCTTGTCAAGGAGCTTTATAACGTGCCGCTTATTCTTGAGGCGGAGGCTCCCGAGACAGAGCAGCAGATAAAAAGGATACGCTTTTATGAGCGCCTTGGGTTTAAAGTAAACAGCTACCCTTACGAGCAGCCCTCATACCACGGAGGTGACGGTGTGCCGTTGCTTGTTTTAAGCTATCCCGTATTACTTAACTGTGAGGAGTTTGAAAATTTTATTGCGGAAACAAGAAATAGTGCATACAAAAAGAAAGGTGACACATAATGAAAACACATTCACAAAAAATCGCTGTTGCCGCCATGTTTGCGGCACTTGCCTGCGTGGCAACAATGATAATCAAAATCCCCACACCACTTAAGGGCTACGTAAACCTCGGTGACTGTATTGTCCTGCTTTGCGGCTCCATCCTTTCACCTGCCTATGCATTTTTAGCAGCAGGCATCGGCTCTGCACTTGCAGACGTGCTCTCAGGCTATATGGTATATGCACCCATTACATTTTTAATAAAGGGTGTTATGGCACTTGTTACCGTTTTCCTTTTCAAAGCTATTGACAAAAAGGGATTAAAGCAGCCCACCAAAATACTTCCCCTTGTTCTTGCAGAAATAATTATGGTAGGCGGCTACTTTATATTTGAAGGTATTTTGTACGGCTTTGCTCCATCTGCAGCAAATATTCCTGCAAACGCTATTCAGGGTGTGGCAGGTATTGTGTTCGGCT
The DNA here is from genome assembly GCA_017631355.1 of Clostridia bacterium. Taxonomy (GTDB): domain Bacteria; phylum Bacillota; class Clostridia; order Oscillospirales; family Acutalibacteraceae; genus DTU089. The sequence continues at coordinate 535 of JAGBTL010000106.1, read as the reverse complement.
TTGTACTTATTAAAGCATTTGAGAAAATAAAATTATTTAAATAAGTGCAGAATGCAAAGCGCAAAACGAATGGTCTGCGACGATTGTAATTTTAAATGATAAATTTTAAATTTAAAATTTCGGAACGCTGCGCGTTGATTGTAAACGCATTTATGCGTTCAGCAAGAATACGATAAACTAAAAACGATACAAAAAAGATACTGTGTGATCTACCTCTCTAACTTTAGAGAGGGGGACCACCTTTTTGTTAAGCTGTTGTTTCCCTTTATGTTTCAAGCGGGTGTTTATTTACGTGTTAAGACAATGCTTGTCGGGTGGTGGAGAGTTTCTAATGCGTCAGCATTGTTGAAGCAACGCTTCAATTGGATATAATTTAAAATTAACGATATTGTTCTTTGCGGAGTGTAATGATGTTGTTTCATATTACACATACAACAAACCTTCAGTTTATCAACGTTGAATCTTACGATTCAAAACGCTTCGCGTTGAAACTCTCCACCGTCCGTCAGACTTGGTTGGTGCAGTTAGTTGTTGG
>JAGBTL010000105.1 GCA_017631355.1 Clostridia bacterium | reverse complement strand
CTTATTTCCTTAAGCGATTCTCATACAAGCAGATAATGATTTTCTATCAGCTGAGCCGTGCTATCGGTAATGCTGTTATTGCAATTGCAATGTGGACCCTTGGCGACAATCTCGCACTTTGCGGCACAATTTGTATTGTTGTTCTCTTCTTCATGGAAATGACAAAAACTGTACCCACAACAGCAGGACACGATATGGGTGTGCGTGTGAACGACTATCAGATGTACCTGTCAGGTGAACGTCTTGAAAGCTTTGCAGGTATATTTGGTTGGTTTACAGACCCTATAAAAAACTTTGTAGGTCTTATAATTCCCATCTTCCTGTTGAAATACGGCTTTAACAGTAACTGGGAAATCCTCTTCTTTGATGGTTCAAGAAGAAATATTGTTGTAGTTCCGATTATCGTAGATGCAATCGGCTTCTTCCTTATGACAATCCCCTATTTGTTCTGGGATTACGATAACAAAAAACAGAATATGGTTATGGAAGTGCTTAAACGACGTGCCGAGGTAACTGAAAAGAAGGCACAAGAGGAAGGCATATCCGTATCCGGCGGATATAAAGGTTAAGGAGGTGGAAGGTATGAGCAAAAAAGAAAAAAAGCAGAAAAAGGCTGATGATTGGGGCTCGGACGTTGTCCTTGACATCCCCGAGGATGAAATATGGACTTATCAGGTTCCCGGTCTTGCTGCTCCTCACATAAACAAGCCTTATAAATATTACAATTTAAAGAAGGCTTTGTTTGTTCTTGTAATTATTGTTGCTGTTTCACTTTCCATCTACTTCAGTGTACTTGCACTTCAGAACGATACCTTTGACTACACAGAAACAGCCAACGGTATTGAATTTTCAAAGTTCAGCAACACAGGCTACCTTACTGAATTGGAAATTGATTATGTATCAGACATTGAATATATCCCCGGCAACAATGATCCTGCAACAAACTTCAAGGTTGTAAAGGATACTACAAAGCCTATTACATCCGTCAGACAGTTCACACTTAACTGTGATGATAAAATCAAAACAATAACAATTGGTGCAAACGTTGAGTTTGTTGATGCAAAGGCATTTTATTCCTGTTGGGCATTGCAGAACATTGAGGTTGACGAAAACAACCCCAACTACTGCGACGTTGATGGTGTTCTCTACAACAAGGATAAGACAGAGTTGCTCTGCTATCCTTGTGACCACGATGAATACTTAAGACAGAAATACGGCTACGAAAAAGAGCTTTACCGTGACGAGGTTACACCTGAATATGAGCGTGACGTTCAGACATACGTTGTGCCCTCAACAGTTACAAAGCTTGGCGAAATGTGCTTCAACTATGCAAATCTCAGAAAAATTTATCTTCCTGAGGGACTTAAAACAATTGAAACACTTGCCGTATTCAAGCTTCACGAACGTGTTGATGAATGGAGCACTCACCCCTCACTTGAAAACGTTTACACATATACAGCAGAAAACGTTGCTGACTCTCATTTCGCAAACGAGAAGACACTCGGTGATGTTTATATTTCACTCCCCGAGGGGCTTGAATTCATCGGCTCTGATGCTTTCAGCTACAATCAGAATTTAAGCTACGTTTATATTCCCAACAGCGTTAAGCACATCGGTCACCACGCCTTCTGGGACACTGTTTACAAGGAGGATGGCGAGCTTAAGGGCGTTTCAGTTATGAACGTTGCCGTATCCGAGGAGAACTTCGGCAAACTCGAGGTTGGCGACAACTGGATTCCGCAATATGACTATATGCTCTTCAAGAAGAATATTGATATTTCATACAACTGCGAAAGACAGAAATAAACACACAGAAAAACAGTGTATCACCAAAAGTGATACACTGTTATCATTTGTCTGTTAAAATATTCTATACCGTCATCGGGTCTGAAGTAAGTTCTTATAACACCATCGGGTGAAACCACAACAAATTCATTTGTTGCTTGCAGATAGTAGCAATCGTCACCGTCCTCTGCTTCAAGCTTATGTAAGGCAGAAGGATTTTTTATGACGTTATTTGCCCCCTGTAAATAATCCTCCTTGGTTTTGTAACCAAATTCGTGACCGTGCTTTTGAAAATGCTCAACAAGAGCCTCGTTATCAGCAAACATATAATCATATTGCTGTTGCTCATTGTCAACGGGAGTTGTATCGTAATAAGCAGGGTTTGCAAAGTCGCCGAATATACTTGTAACAACACCGATTACAATAATTATAAGCAACGCAACAAGATAATATATGGGTGATGACTTTCGTTTAGCCTTATGGTATTGGGCGTTGGCCTCTGCACTGACAGGGATGGTTTTACGAGCTTTGGGAATGTTGCTTTCACCCTTTGAAATACGATTAGCATCGCGACATGCCTTGCAACGCTTAGGCAGAGATAATTTTTTGCTTTTAAAAAATGCAATTTCAGAATCTGTAAGGGTAAATGTTTTACCACATTGAACACATTTACGCTCCATATATTACACCTTCTTTTTGAAAAGCTTTTCCACAGGAAGCTGTGCAAGAATAATAGCGACGAAAACAAGTACACAGCCAAATATTTCATTTACGCTGAGACGCTCACCGAAAGCTGCGCCTGCAAGAGCGGCGAAAACAGATTCAAGGCTCATAATAAGGCTTGCAAGGGTT
>JAGBTL010000104.1 GCA_017631355.1 Clostridia bacterium | reverse complement strand
TTCTGCAAAAAGCTGGAGGTTTCCCCTGTCCCTGCTATTATTTGCATTGCAGTTTCATCAAATCTTCAGGGCGCAGCAACACTCGTTGGTGACACAACATCAATTCTTCTCGGTAAGGTAGCAGGACTTGACTTTTCAGACTTTTTCGTAGATAGTGGCAAACCGGGTATGTTCTGGGTTGTTGAAGCAGGTGCAGTTGTTTCTGCCCTTATTATACTGTTTATGTTCCGCAAGGAGAATAACCCCATTTCGTTTGAGGCTCGCACAAAGGTTGAGGATTATGTGCCCACCTATCTTTTAGTAGGCACAGTTGTTGCCCTTATTGCGGCATCATTCATACCCTACAAGGATGGTGCAGAACCCGGACAGCTCTATAAACCCGATATCACAAATGGTCTTATCTGTATTACTTTTTTTGTAATCGGTATCATAAGAGAATTGGCAACAAAGAAAAACAAAAACATTGTTAAAGAAGCATTTAAAGAAATTGACTATTATACAATAGCTCTTCTCACTTGTCTCTTTATTGTAATCGGTGGTATCAAGGCAGCAGGCGTTATAGATGTTATCGGCAGTGCTATCGCAAGTCTTGGCTCAGGTAATGTATTTGTTGTTTATACCATTGTTGTATGGATGTCTGTTATCCTTTCTGCATTTATTGACAATATCCCTTACACAGCAACAATGTTTTCGATCATGCCTGTTATCGCCCTTGACCTTGGTATGGCTGATCCAAAGCTCCTCTACTATGGCCTTCTCTGTGGTGCAACACTCGGCGGAAATCTTACACCAATCGGAGCAAGCGCAAACATTACAGCAATCGGCATACTTCGCAAGGAGGGTCACGAGGTTAAGAGCACAACCTTCATGAAATATGGTGTACCATTTACTCTTTCAGCTGTTATTACAGGCTATATATTACTTTGGCTCATCTGGAAATAAAAACAGAGGCTGTAAAAAACGATAAGTTTTTTACAGCCTCTTTGGTTTTGTTACTTAATCCTCCACGTAGGTAGGAGCATTTTTGGGTGCAGTTCCCTTAACAACCTCGTGGTAATATTTATAGGTCATGGGTGTTTCCTTCTTAAGGTTGCCAGCATCTGTAACCTCACCAAGGAAAACTGTGTGTGTTTCCGTTTCCATTGTGTTTATCACCTTACAGGTAATGTAGCTCATTGCCTGCGGAAGCACAGGAAGATAGCCCTTCACAAGGGGTTCAATGCCCTCAAACTTGTCAAAATCCTTGCCGCTACGGAAGCCGAACGTGCCGATAACCATAGGGTCAACGTTTTCACTCAACACGTTAAGAGCAAACACACCTGTATCCTTTATACACTCGTTTGTGTAATTATCGTGGTTAATTGAAACCGCAACGGTAGCAGGCTTTGCAGTAATCTGCATAGCAGAATTGGCTATACAGCCCGTGGGCTTACCCTTTGCCCATGTTGTAACGGCATAAACACCGTATGATAAGTTAAACAATGCTGTCATATCCATAGCGTCAGCTCCTTAAATAATTCATATGTTAAATTATATCATCACGTAACACAAAAGTCAAAGCCCGACAGAAAAACTGTCGGGCTTTATTTTAAATCTCATAAAAAGATTCTTTGGTAAGACCGCACACAGGACATTCCCAATCATCCGGAATATCCTCCCATGGTGTGTTGGGCGCAATGCCGTTTTCGGGGTCACCCTTCGCAGTATCGTAAACATAGCCACAGGGACACTCATACCTCATAAACAATCTCTCCTTTTAAAGCTTATAGCCTTATTCTGCCATTGTTTACAGGATTTATTCCCCACATTTATATTTTATTCAAACTCAAGCTCGCTGTAATTGTTGATATAAACATCAACAAGTGACTTAAGCGCCGCCTGTTCAGGCTCACTTTTATCGTAAATACCCACAACGTTATATCCGTTTGCCTTGGCTGTTGTTGCGGCATACAGGGCATCCTCAAAAACCCACGTGGTTTCTTTATCCGTACCAAGCTCACCAAGCACAACGTCATATACCTTTGGCTCTTTTTTGGATGCACCCACGGTATATGTGGAGTAAATGGGCGAAAAGTAGTGAAGCATATTGAATTTTTCCATAACCGCAATGAGGGCGGTCTCCCCCGTTGCTGTGGCAATACCTATCTTAACACCCATAGCCTTAAGCTTTTCAAGGAACTCAATTATATCGTTTTTGGGGCAGGTATCCTCAAGATAGCGCTTTTTGATAAAGTCAAAAAACAGTACAAACAGCTCCTCAGGCGTTTCCGTCATATTAAAGCGCTCCTTGGCTGTCAGAATCGCCTCCCGAAGGAAAAGACCATCAAAAATCTTTTTGTCCTCATCTGTAAGCTTCAAACCAATTTCATCAAAAAAGGCGTATTTTACACCCTTCCACACGTGCATTGAATCAAACAACGTGCCATCAAAATCAAAAATAGCACCTGTTATTTTTATTTTCTTGTTATCCATTCCTTAAATCTCTTTTCTGATTTCCTTATAAAAATTATAAGCACAAAATGTGATTTTATAACAAATTTATTACCCGATAATTATATCATTACACTACACCAAAATCAACTTTAAGTATTAATTAAAATATATTTACAAATCCATATTGTTTGGTATAATGAAGTTGCACAAAACAATTCATTTTTGATGTGGGGTGATTACAAAAATGAAAACCATAACAAACAAGCCCATTCCCGAAAAATATATGGACTGTTTACATAAAAATGTAAACGAAGGCGACATTTTATTTGCGGTTGTGGGTGACCTTAATCTCAAAGGGCGCTATGCTGAATCCCTTATGGTATTTACCAAGGACAAGCTTGTTGCCTTTGATGAATGTTATGAAAGCACATTTTATGAGTTGAGCTATACCGATATTGAAACCGCTGAGGTTAAGCGTCTGTATGGTAACGCAGTTTTCAGAGTAACCTTGAAATCAGGCACAAAGCGGTCTGTTCTGCGCTTCTCATACGCTTCGGCAGAGGTTGCCGATGCAGCAGCTGTTTTCATAAACGCGGTAAATGACGGCTCCGACTATGAATACGAAGCAGAAACCGTAAAGTCGGTCTATCACAAGCAAAGGTGCTTCTGTCCCAAGTGCGGAAGAAAGCTTCCCAACCCGGAGGCAGAGTGCATCAACTGTGCAGGCAAGGGCAAAATCGTCTCAAAATTTGCCAGATACGTTATTCCGGAAAAGAAGTCATTATTTATATGTATGCTTCTTTCTGTGGCGGCAACTGCACTTTCCCTTGCACCGCCTTACATAACCAAAATAATGGTGGATGATGTTATCCCGGGTCGCGATTCATCGAAGCTTGTAACAGTTCTTGTTGCCCTGCTGGGTATTTACATACTCCAATATGTAATGAACGGCTTACGCTCATACAAGCTCCGACTTGCAGGCGACAGAATAACACTTAACCTGAAAAAGGACATATACGAAAAGGCACAGTATCTGCCGCTGAGCTTCTATGACAAAATCTCAACAGGCTCTGTTATAAACAGAGTTAACTCAGATGCAGGCGTTATCCAGACCTTTATTATGAAAATCACACAAGAGGCTGTTGTTCAGGCATTCACTCTTGTGGGACTTGTAATAATAATGTTCAGTATGAGCTGGAAGCTTGCCCTCTTTTCCCTTATTCCTGTTCCTGTTGTGGTTGTTGCAGGCAGACTTTTCGGCAAAATTATCGGACCTAAATATATGCGTTTATGGAGAAGAAGTGCATCAATCTCAACAGTTCTTGCAAACTCCATTCCCGGTGTGCGTGTTATCAAGGCATTCACTAACGAGAGCCAGACAATCAAAAAGTTTGAGCGCTACTGTGACGAATGGTACAAGGAGGATAAAAAGGTTGCAGTTCCCGCTGCCGTGTTCCCGTCAGTTATCACCTTCCTTGTTACCTGCGGTTCAATCGTTGTGTGGTTCCTGGGCGGACAAATGGTTATAACCGGCAACAGCGAAATTTCTCTTGGCTTGCTTGTTTCATTCGTTTCATATGCAAGCATGTTCTACACACCCATTAACTTCTTCGCCAATATGAGCGATTCCTATCAGAACACACTTGCATCTGCAGAAAAAATCCTTGATATTGTTGATGCTGAGCCCGAAAACAACTTCGGCAAGGGTAACACCTTGGACAGAATGCAGGGTAAAATCGAATTTAAAAATGTTAACTTTGCATTTGACCGCTCCAAAAAGGTGCTTTCAAACATTAACCTTACAATTGAGCCCGGTGACATTGTGGGTATTGTAGGTACAACAGGCTCAGGTAAATCCACGCTTATAAACCTGTTGATGCGATACTATGATGATTATGATGGTGAAATCCTTGTTGACGGCGTAAACGTTAAGGATATAGATATGAAATATTATCGTGACGCTATCGGCTATGTTCAACAGGAGCCCCTTATGTTCCGCGACACTATCTTCAACAACATTGCATTCGGTAGCGGACGTGTTCATGTGGAGCAGGTTATCCACGCAGCAGAGGTTGCAAATGCCCACGGCTTTATTTCAAAGCTTCCCGATGCCTATGACACTATGCTTGGCGAACGCGGTGTAGGTCTTTCAGGTGGTGAGCGTCAGCGTGTATCTATTGCGCGTGCGGTGCTCAAAAACCCAAGTATTCTTATTTTTGACGAAGCGACCGCAGCTGTTGACTCTGAAACCGAGCACCTTATCCAGGGTGCTATTGAACGACTGATAAGCGGAAGAACAACCCTTATGATTGCACACCGACTTTCAACCCTGAGAAAGGCAAACAAAATAGTAGTTGTTGACAAGGGTGAAATCATTGAGTGCGGCACACCCGAGGAGCTTCTGAAAATGAAGGGCAAGTATTATAAGCTTGTTGAAATCCAATCTATGGGTGAACAGCTTCAGAAGCGTAAAGCAGAAGAAAATTTTGAGTGAGGTGATTAGATGCCCCGATATATTGAAGGCTCCGAAGTAAACTTCACGGAAAACGACAAAATATTTGTTGATGCAGAATTTTATACAGGAGAAAAATTCACAGAGCTTGAATTACACAGAATGTTTCCCATAACAGGTCTTACAAAGTACATAGCTTTACTTGACAAGGAAGGAAACGAAATTGCTGTAATCCGCAACATTGAGGACCTTATGCCTGAATCAAAAAAGGTAGTTGAAAATTGTCTGCGCGAATACTATATGATTCCGCGAATTACCCGCTTTATTAAAATGAGCGAAAAATTCAAAATATGGATGTGGACCGCTGAAACGGACAAGGGCATTTGTACCTTTGAAATCAGAAACCACATTACCGCTATCAAGCCGCTGTATGACGGCAGGGTGCTTATCAAGGATGCCAACGACAACCGTTATGAAATACCCGATGTAAACAAGCTTGACAAAAAAAGTCTTAGTATGATTTTACCCAAATTATAAGAAAGGATTTTCACAATGAAACTTTTAATTGCAATTGTTAACAATGATGACAGCGCTGTTGTTTCATCAGCACTTACACGCGAAGGCTATACAGTTACTAAATTATCCACAACAGGTGGCTTCCTTATGGTAGGAAACACTACCTTCCTTATCGGTGCCGAGGATAACACCGTTGCAAAGGCAAAGGAAATTATAAAAGCACATTCAAAGAAAAGAACCTCTGTAACATCTACAACAACAGGCTTCGGCACAGGACTCCGCGAGGACGATTTTGCAAACGAAATCCCCGTTGGCGGTGCAATAGTTTTCACCCTCGACGTTGAAGACGTTGATAAATACTGATATTCGTCAAACAAAAAGTTCACCCGCATACTGTACGGTATGCGGGTGATTTCATTTATGTGTTTACGGCTATATTCTAAGACTTGTCACGATAATCATATTTATCTTCATATCCACATTTCCCACAACGGTACTTAACCTTATAAAAGCCAAAGCCGTGTGTTTGAATTAGTGAAATCCTAAGATACTTACCTATAGGAATACCTGTCGTAAAAGGATTTATAACCTCTTTCCACGCCACCTCATCACCACAACGTGGACAACACGCCGGAATGTTATTCATGATTAACCAAAATATCTCTTAAGAAGACCTTCGAAAGCCTTGCCATGTCTTGCCTCGTCGCGAGCCATCTCGTGAACTGTATCGTGGATAGCGTCAAGATTCTGCTCCTTAGC